>NZ_JBHXTG010000048.1:0-71523 GCF_042677465.1 Kitasatospora sp. NPDC127111 | reverse complement strand
GGACGGCCGCGGGCGCGCGGGCGCCCGCCGCGGGCAGCGGCGGCGCGCCGCGTGGCGGTCGTCACGTCACCAGCTGCGGACCTGCCGGATGATCCGGCGGCGCAGCAGCACCGTCCGGCTGCCGTCGGGGAACAGACGGAGCCTGTCCAACTCCCAGTGCCCGTACTCGGCGTGGTCGGTGAGCAGTTGGCGTGCCGCGTTGCGCGACGTCCCGCGCGGCATGCGCAGCGACTGGTACTCGTACTCCGGCTGCCGGACCGGCTTCGGTGGGGTCAAAACGCTCCTCCTGAGGGACACCTTCCGGCAAGCGTACGGCCTGCCTCCGACAACGGGCCCGGGTATTTTCGGCCGCGCTCCCACCGGCCGCCCGGGCCCGTCCCGCCGCTCGGCGCCGGCCCCGCGGCCCTGGGGCCTGACAGGGCATCAGTTCCGTTTCTCCTGCTGACGGAATACCCCGATCGCGGCTCGCCAAGCGGCACCCGGACGGCTCAACCGTGCCGTGCCCGTGCCCCGGGCGCCCCGCGTGCGCGGGGAAATATCCACGCGGATCGGACATCGGGAGGGAAGTTGCGGTGAAATCGCGGGTGTAGGTGACAACCGCTGTGCGTACCGACACCGCGGGGAGATAGCGTCTGCACCATGTCTGATGCCGCGCAGCCCACCATTGCCGAGGTACGCGCCGCCGCCGAGGCGGTCAAGGCCGCCATCGACCGTCATCTGGAAGCGGTGTCGAACCCCGACGCAGCGGACGATCCCGCCGTGTTCGCCGCCTACGAGCAGCTCGCGACGGCGGCCATCGCCTACGACCAACTCCTCTACGAGGTCTACGACGAGGTGACCCCCTTCGAGGTCCCCGGGGACGAGGGTCCGGGCGGGTACCACGGGCCCGAGCAGCCCGAGGCGATCAGCGTGCTGATCCGCCGCGACTACCACGTCGCGGACCCGAAGCGGCTGCGTGCCCAGGCCGAGCGGCTGGACGACTCGTTGACTCCCGGCGGTGGTGGCACGGGCGGGCTGAACGCCGCGATCGGCGTGCTGTTCGGCGAGTACGAGCCGGACGAGATCGCGGCCCGCAGCGAGGAGTTCGGGCTGGAGGAGGCCGACTCGACGCTGTGGGTCGCGGCGGCGGAGCCGACCGAGCCGGGGGAGTGGCTGCCGGAGCCGTTCGAGCACGCCGACCCGCAGCTGCTGATCTGCCGGTTCGACGTCAGCGAGGTCTACGACGACGAGGACCTGGACGACTGACGCGTGCCCGGGCGGGCCGGCGGCGGGCACCTCGCCCGCCACCGGCCCGCGCCGGGTCCCGGGTGCGGCGGCCCGGGGCCCGTCGGCCGTGGGCTCAACGGCCGGTGGCGGCGCCGAGTTGGGCGAGCAGGGTCTGGTTGTCCTCCAGGTGCCAGTCCTCGGTGATCCGCGCCGCGCCGACGTGCTGGATGTCGATGGCGTTGAACTCGACGCGCTGGCCCTGCCCCCGCACGCCGTTGAAGACGCCGGTGAAGTGGCCGCGGAAGACCAGCCGGGCGGTGATCTTGTCACCGGTGATCAGCAGGTCCGCCAGCTCGCACCCGAGGTCCGGTACGGCGGCGCGGAAGGTGCGCGAGGCGGCGGACGGCCCGGTGGGACCCTGCGGGCGCCCCGCGGGCAGGGTGTTGTCCCGGAACCCGGGATCGACGGCGGCGTCCAGGTAGCGCTGCTCGCCGGTGTGCCAGAAGGTGTAGAGCTGCTGGGCCAGCCGGATCTCCTGGGCCGCGCGGCGGGTGGAGAGCGAACCGTCCACCGTGAGCGCGTGCGGCTGGACGAGCCCGGGTGTGCGGTCGACCAGCCGCCAGGCCCGGTCGGGCCCGTGGGCGGAGGCGGTGGTCGGCACCGCGACCCCGGCGGCGAGGATCAGGGCGGAGAGCGCGGCGAGGCCGACGGCGGTGGCGCCGGTGGTGGCCCGGGCGGTGGCGCCGGTGGTGCGGAAACGCTTCTGCAGGCGCATGATTTCGGACGTTCCTCTCAAGGACGGTCTGGGGCGTGCGCGGGCGCGCGGGGCAGGGTGGGCGCGGGGGTACCGCGGGGGCAGGCGCTCAGAGCTGGCGGAGCGCGCCGCCGTCGACGGCCCACTCGGCACCGGTCACCTGGCCGGCGAGGGGCGAGACCAGGTAGGCGATCACCCGGGCGACGTCCTCGGGCGTGCCCAGCCGCGCGCTCGGCAGCCGGCGGACCTCGCGGACGAAGTGGTCGACGGCCGCCTCGACCGGCAGGCCGAAGCCCTCGGCGAGCTGCTCGGCGAAGCCGCCGGGGGCGTCCCAGAGGCGGGTCCGGGTCGGGCCGGGCGAGACCACGTTGGAGCGGACGCCGTGCGGGCCGAACTCCCCAGCGAGCGACTTGGACAGCGACAGCAGCGCCGTCTTCGCCGCCGCGTAGTCGACCAGGGGGCTGTCGGGCAGCCGGGCGGCCTCGCTGGCGACGTGCACCAGCGCGCCGCCGGCGCGCAGCAGCGCGGGCAGGGCGGCGCGGCTCAGCCGCACCGCGGAGTGGAAGTTGAGCTCGAAGGTGGCCCGCCACTGCGCGTCGGTGACCTCCAGGAAACCGGCCCGGGCGTCCAGCCCGCCGGCGTTGTTGACCACGGCGTCCAGCCGGCCGTGCCGGGCCAGCACCTCGGCGACGATCCGCTCCGCCGCGTCGGGCTCGGTGACGTCGGCCGCCAGGGCCTCCACCCGGGCGCCGAGCGCCGCCACGCCCTCGGGCCTGCGGGACACCCCGACCACGGTGGCCCCCTCGGCGGCCAGCAGGCGGACGGCGGCCTCGCCGATGCCCGCCGAGGCACCGGTGACGACGACCACGTGGTCGGTGAGCTGAAGATCCATGGAACGGCACTCCTCGGTCGGGGGCGGTGACTGCTCCCCACCCTCCGCCGGACTGCTGCCATGCGTCCAAGGCTTGCTTTCTACCGAATCCATGAACATCGTTCATGCCACCGCATCGAGCCCGCGCGCCGAGCCCCCGCACCGATCGGCCGAGCAGGCACGTCGGCGCACCGGAAGTCGACGGGGCCGACTTCCGGTGCGCGCGGGGTCGTACCGGGTGTGCGTCCGGGGCGCGGGCCACGGCCCCGGGCAGGGGCCGGACCCCGCCGGGGTCAGGAGGCGGTGCCGAAGTCCACGTTCTTGGTCTCGACCGTCCCGGCCGTGCGCCCGGGCGCCTGCTGGCCGGACCAGTAGAGGTTGGTGTGCGCGATGACCTGCTCCGGCTTCGGCGCACCCCAGGAGGACAGGTCCTCCGTGGTGTGGGCGTCGCTGACCAGGATCGCGTCGTAGCCCCGGGCGAGCGCGCCGTGGAGGGTCGAGCGGACGCAGAAGTCGGTCTGCGCGCCGACCACGACGAGGCGCCCGACCTCCAGGCCCGCCAGCTCGGCCTCCAGGGTGGTGGCCTCGAACGAGTCGCGGAAGAGCTTCTCGACGATCGCCTCGCCCTCGGCGGGCACCAGCTCGGGGACGATCTGCCAGCTGTCGCTCCCGAGGACGAGGTCCTCGGCGGAGTGCCGGACCCAGACGACCGGCACCCGCTCCTGCCGGGCCTTCTCGACCAGGGCCGCGATGTTGCCGACGACGGCGTCGCGCTCGTAGGCGCCCTCGACCACGCCGTTCTGGACGTCGATCACGAGAAGTGCGGTGTTCGGCCGGTTCTCGAGGGTGGTCATGCTCTCCCCTTTGCACTCGATGGACTGCTGCGCCCCGCACGCTAGCGCCGCCCACCGACAGCCGACCAGCCGCTGACGGCGGGGGCCGGTGCCGGCCCGCCGCCGCCAGCGGGCCCGGGGACGGGCCCACGGCCGTCAGGACGCGCCGCCGTCGGGACGCCCCGTCAGGACGCCTCGTCAGTACGCCTGGGCGGCGTTCTCGGCGAGGATGGCGCGCAGCCGGGTGGTGCGGGGGCGGGCCGGGCGCTCGGTGACGGCCTGGACGAGCGCCGGTCCGGCGGCGTGGACCACCGAGAGGTGCCGCTCGCCGCGGCCGAACGCGGTGTACACCCACTGCCGGGTGAGCACCGGGCCGGCGTCCTCGGGCAGGACGACGACCGCGCCCGGCCAGCGGCGGCCGGCCGCCTGGTGGACGGTCAGCGCCCAGCCGTGCCGCAGCCGGCCCGCCTCGGCGGGCGGGACGGTCCGGCGCGAGCCGTCGGTGTATTCCAGGTGCAGACCGGTGGCGTCGCCGTCGGCCACCCGGGCGATGCGGGTGATGCCGGGGGCGGGGGAGTCCACCACGCGGTCGCCCGGGTCGAAGCCGCCGAAGCGGCCCGGGCCGGGGTTGAGGCGGGCCTTGGCGGCGGCGTTGAGCGCGCGGGTACCGGCCGGGCCGCCGTGGCCGGGGGTGAGCAGCACCACCTGCTCGGCGGGGATGCCGAGCGCGCGCGGGATCGAATCGGTGAGCAGCTGGAGGGCGCGGTGGACGGCCTCGCCGCCGTCCTTGGCGGTCAGGATGACCACCTCCTTGTCGGGCGCCTCCACCGGTTGCAGCTCGCCGATGCCGACGCCGGAGACCAGCTCGCCGATCGGGCCGAAGTCCGGGGTGCGGGAGGCCACCGACGGGCAGACCTTGGCGGCCAGCAGGTCGGCGAAGAAACGGCCGGGGCCGGCCGACCAGAGCTGTCCCGGGTCACCGCTGAGCACCAGCCGGGTGCCGTCGGCGAGCGACTCCAGCAGCGTCGCGGCCAGCTCGACGTCCAGCAGCGGGGCGTCCAGGACGACGAGGACGTCCAGGGCGAGCGTGCCGTCGGGGGAGCGGCCGGGGCCGGCCGTCCCGGCCAGCAGTTCGGCCAGGGTGGCGACCGGGAGCGGACCGTCGGCGAGCGCGGTGAGGCTCTCCCGGCCCTGGTCGGTCCAGGTGGCGGCCCAGGCGCGGAGGCCGAGGCCGGCGGCGGCGCGGACCAGTGCGGCCGGTTCGGCCCGCGCGGCCTCGCCGCCGGTGTGGGTGACCAGGGCGTGCTCCGCGGCGGCCCGGATCAGCGCGGTCGCGGAGGAGGACGGGGCCGCGACGGCGGCCGCCTCCCAGGCGGCGGGGCCGGGCGCGGCGGCGGGGCCGGGCGCGGCGGCGGGGCCGTGCTCGCCCGGGCCGGCTCCGCCCCCGGGCGCGGTCCCGTCTCCGGGCGCGGTCCCGTCCGCGGCCTCGGCCGGAGCCTCGACATCGGCCTCAGCCTCAGCCTCAGCCTCGATCCCGTCCCCGCCCTCGACCCCGTTCTCGACCTCGTCCGCGGCCTCGGACCCGTCCGCGGGCAGGTCCTCGCCGGGGACGAAGGTCGACATCAGCCGGACCAGACCGTCCGCCAGGCTCTCCTCCGCCAGGGCCAGCCGCTCCAGCGCGAGCACCGTCCGGGTCGGCGGCTCGTCGTCCTCGTCACCGCCCGCGGCGTGCGCCTCGGCGCCGGTCAGTTCCTCCTGGAACGGCATCGCCCGGCCGTCGACCACGGCCGCCTGCAGTGCGGCGGCGGTGTCCGGCAGGCCGAGGCGGTCGAGCCCGGCGGTCACCTCGGCGACCTCCACGGCCGAGTGGCCGCGCAGGGCCGCCTGCTCCAGCAGCCACGGCACCAGCGCCTGGGCCCGGCGCGGGTCGCCGGGGCCGGCGGCGGGGCCGAGCAGCCCGCGGGCGAAGCCGTCCGCGTGCTCGGGGCGGACGCCGGGCAGGGTCAGCACGGCCCACGGGTCGGCGCGCAGTTGTTCGGCGGCGCCGTCGCCGAACGCGGCCACGGCGGCGGCCGCGAGGTCGGTCGGCGCGCCACCGGCGGCCAGCACCTCGGCGGTGTCCTTGAGTGCCTGGACGCGTTGCTCGTCGCCCTCGGCGCGGGCGGGCACCGGGCGGACGGCCGCCGGAGTGCGGGCCGGTGCCGGCCCGCCGGCCTCCGGGCGCGCCGAGTCCGGCGCCGCCGGAGCGGCCGGCGAGCCCTGCGGCGCCGGAGCGCCGGACTGCTGGCCGATGCTGCGGATCCGCTCGGCCAGCGCCGCGACGGCGGCGGCCTTGTCGCCGTCGCCTCCGCCGTCGGCGCCTTCGCCGCCGTTACCGCCGCCGCCGTTGCCGCGGTTGCCGCTACCGCCGCCGTCGCCCCCGGTGGACGGGCCGCCGGTCCCGTCCGGGCCCGCCGTGGCCTCCTCCGGAGCGCCGTTCTCCGTGTCACTCATCGTTCGCTCCAAGAAAGGTCACTCCACTGCTGGGCGCCGGCCCGCACCGGGGCACGGGGCGGGCAGCCGCGGTCGGGCCGCCCCCCGTGGTCGGCACGGCGGGCATGGTCGGGTCGGCGCAGCCGGACAGGGCGGCGGCGCCGGTGAGGTCGGCAAGGTCGGCAAGGTCGGCAAGGTCGGCAAGGTCGGCAAGGTCGGTCGGGCCGGGCGGTCAGTCGGTCACGTCTCTCCATCGGGTCGTACGAGGTCACACCTGGAGACCCCGGGCACGCGCACCTACAGCTCGGTCCACCCCTGGTCGGGGTACCGGTGGACCGGCGCCGAGATGTCGTCGAGCGCACCGCGGATCTCACCCGGAAGAGTAAGCGCCTCCACTGACAACGCGGCCTGCAGCTGCGCCACCGTCCGCGCCCCGACCAGCGCGCTGGCCACGCCGGGCCGGTCCCGGACCCAGGCGAGCGCCACCGCGAGCGGGCTGCTGGCCAGGCCGTCGGCGGCGGTGGCGACGGCGTCCACGATCCGCCGCGAGCGCTCCCCGAGGTAGGGCTGGACGAATCCGGAGAGGTACGGGGAGGCGCCGCGGGAGTCCTGCGGCACACCGTGCCGGTACTTGCCGGTGAGCACGCCGCGCCCGAGCGGGGAGGCGGCCAGCACGCCGGCCCCGGCGTCCTGGGCGGCGGGCAGCACCTCCCGCTCGATGCCGCGCTGGAGCAGCGAGTACTCGACCTGCGCGCCGGCCAGCGGCACCCGGCCGTGGTGGGCGTGCTGCCGGGCGGCGGCCTTGGCGAGCTGCCAGCCGCTGAAGTCGCAGACTCCGACGTAGCGGGCGCGCCCGGAGGCGACGGCGATGTCGAGGGCGCTGAGCGTCTCCTCGACCGGCGTGGCCGGGTCGAACGCGTGCACCTGCCAGAGGTCCACGTAGTCGGTGCCGAGCCGGCGCAGCGAGGCGTCGAGGGCGGCGAGCAGGTGGCCGCGTGAGCCGTCGAAGCGGCGGGCGGACTCGGGGACGCTGCCGGCCTTGGTGGCGATGACGAGGTCGGAGCGCGGGATCAGGCTGTCGGTGAGCCGGGAGAGCAGGTACTCCGCGCCGCCGTCCGCGTAGACGTCGGCGGTGTCGACGAGGTTGCCGCCGGCGTCGACGAACTCCTTGAGCTGCTCGGCGGCTTCGTGCTCGTCGGTGTCGCGGCCCCAGGTCATGGTGCCGAGGCCGAGCCGGGAGACCTGCAGCCCGGTACGGCCGAGGTGACGCTTTTCCATCGGACGGGCCCTCCACTGGCCGGGTAGGCGGGTCGCCGGGTCGGCCGGCCCGCCCGGTAAACGCGCAGGTGGGGAGAGGCGTCCCCACGTCGGCTGAGCGTAGCGGCCGGTGCCCGGGCTGGTGTGCAGACCCGCAGGACGCTCCCCGCCCGGCGGGCCGGTCGCCACCCTCCGCGCGCCCCCGGGACCGGCGTCCCGATGTGTTCCGGCCCACACCTACCGGCCAGTAGCATGGCCGCCGAGCGCGCGGTTACCCTCGCGAACGACCCGACTGGAAGGCTTGGCAGATGCGACTCGGTATCAACCTCGGCTACTGGGGACTCGGCATGGACGCCGACAACATCGCCGTCGCCCAGGAGGCGGACCGGCTCGGCTACTCGGTCTGCTGGGCGGCCGAGGCCTACGGCTCGGACGCCGCGACGGTGCTGAGCTTCGTCGCCGCGAAGACCGAGCGGATCGACGTCGGCTCGGCCATCTTCCAGATCCCGGCCCGCACCCCGGCGATGACGGCGATGACCGCGGCCACCCTGGACACCCTCTCCGGCGGCCGGTTCCGGCTCGGCCTCGGCGTCTCCGGCCCGCAGGTCTCGGAGGGCTGGTACGGGGTGAAGTTCGACAAGCCGCTGGCCCGCACCCGCGAGTACGTGGAGATCATCCGCAAGGCGATGTCCCGCGAGCGCCTGGTCCACGAGGGCGAGCACTGGACGCTGCCGCTGCCGGGCGGGCCGGGCAAGCCGATCAAGCTGACCGTGCACCCGGTGCGCGAGCACATCCCGCTGTACATCGCGGCGATCGGCCCGAAGAACCTGGAGCAGACCGGTGAGCTCGCCGACGGCTGGCTGGGCATCTTCTTCTCGCCCGAGCACGCCGCGCTCTCGCTCGACCCGTTGAAGGCCGGCCGGGCCAAGGCCGGGCTGACCCTGGAGGGCTTCGACCTCTGCCCGACCGTGAACCTCGCGGTCGGCGAGGACGTCAAGGCCGGCGTCGACACGCTGCGCTCCTACGCCGCGCTCTACATCGGCGGCATGGGCAGCAAGGAGAAGAACTTCTACAACCAGCTCGCCCGGCGGATGGGTTACGAGCAGGCCGCCGACGAGGTCCAGGAGAAGTACCTGGCCAAGGACTACGCGGGCGCCGCGGCAGCCGTCCCGCACGACCTGATCGACGCCACCTCGCTGATCGGCGACACCGCCCGGATCGCCGACCGGATGCAGGCCTACGCGGACGCGGGCGTCACCACGCTGACCCTGGCGCCGTCCGGGTTCACCCTGGACGAGCGGCTGCGGGCGCTGCGCGCCGGCGTCGAGGCGCTGGAGCGCGCCGGGCTGGCGTAGTGTCCGGCCCGCCCCGGGCCGACGGGCGTCACCGCTCGCCGGCCCCGGGCGGCGCGGCCCCGGGAGGGGGTGTCACAGCCAGTCGTGCTTCTTGAACACCCGGTGCAGCACCAGGCAGACCACCACCATCAGCGCCAGCACCCCCGGGTACCCCCACGGCTGGCGCAGCTCGGGCATGTGCTCGAAGTTCATCCCGTACACCCCCGCGATCATCGTCGGTACGGCGGCCAGCGCCGCCCAGGCCGAGATCTTCCGCATGTCGTTGTTCTGCTGCACGCTGACCTGCGCCAGGTTGGCGCTCAGGATGTCCGAGAGCAGCCGGTCCATGCCGTCCACCTGGTCGTTGGTCCGGGCCAGGTGGTCGGCGACGTCGCGGAGGTAGGGCAGGGCCTCCGCGCGGACGAGCGGCGTGTCGCCGCGGGCCAGGCCCAGCATCGGTTCCAGTAGCGGTGCGGTGGCCTTGCGGACGGTCACCAGCTGGCGTTTGAAACCGTAGATCCGGCTCGCGGTGTCCGAGGAGGGGCGGCCGGGCGCGAACACGTCCGCCTCCAGCTCGTCCAGGTCGGACGTGAGGGAGGCCACGACGTCGACGTAGTGGTCCACCACGGTGTCGCAGACCGAGTGCAGCACCGCGCTCGGCCCGTACCTGAGGATCTCGGGGTGCTGTTCCAGGTCCGCCCGCAGCGAGGAGAGCGGGCTCTCCCCGCCGTGCCGGACCGTCATCACGTAGCCGTCCCCGAGGAAGATCATCACCTCGCCGGTGGTCACCGCGTGGCCGCCGGGGTGGTAGTCGATGGTCCTGAGCGCCACGAACAGCGAGTCCCGGTAGCTCTGCAGCCTGGGCCGCTGGTGGGCGCGCACGGCGGCCTCCACGGCCAGCGGGTGGAGACCGAACTCCTCGCTGACCGTGTCCAGTTCCTCGGTGGTCGGCTCGAACAGCCCGATCCACACGAAGCCGTCTCCTCCGGCCGCCCGGGCGAAGGCCAGGGCCTCGGAGTAGTCCTCCGGGCCCTCGACCCGCCGGCCGTCGCGGTAGACGGCGCAATCCACGATCATGCGGGCCATTGTGGCTCCTGAGCGGCCCGTCGGGTAGCGGACCGAGCCGGAACGCACCGGCCGCCGGCCGACCCGGACCGGCGCGACCGGCGGACCCGGCCGACGGCCCCGCCGGAACACGTACGCTAGGCCCCATGCCCACCCTGCTGCTCGTCCGCCATGGCCGCTCCACCGCGAACACCGCCGGGATCCTGGCCGGTTGGACGCCCGGCGTCGACCTCGACGACACCGGGCGCGCGCAGGCCGTCGCGCTGGCCGGCCGGCTCGCCGGGATCCCGCTGGTGCAGGCGGTCAGCAGCCCGCTGGAGCGCTGCCGGCAGACCCTGGAGCCGCTGCTCGCGGCGCGGCCGGAGCTCGGCACGCCGGCGCGGGACGAGCGGCTCGGCGAGTGCCACTACGGCGACTGGACCGGTCGCCCGCTGGCCGAGCTGGCGAAGGAGCCGCTCTGGCGCACCGTCCAGGACCACGCGGCGGCGGCCGCCTTTCCCGGCGGCGAGTCGCTGCGCGAGCTGAGCCACCGCACGGTGAGCGCGGTCCGCGAGTGGAACGGGAAGATCGCCGCCGAGCACGGCGAGGACGCGGTCTGGATCGCCTGCTCGCACGGCGACGTGATCAAGGCGGTGGTGGCCGACGCGCTCGGCCTGCACCTCGACC
The DNA here is from genome assembly GCF_042677465.1 of Kitasatospora sp. NPDC127111. Classification (NCBI taxonomy): domain Bacteria; kingdom Bacillati; phylum Actinomycetota; class Actinomycetes; order Kitasatosporales; family Streptomycetaceae; genus Kitasatospora; species Kitasatospora sp. NPDC127111. The sequence goes on along the minus strand of NZ_JBHXTG010000048.1, from coordinate 61,065 downwards.
ACTTCCAGCGGATCAGCGTCGAGCCCTGCTCGGTCACCGCGATCCGCTACACGCCGCAGCGGCCGTTCGTGCTGAGGATGGGTGACACCGGCGACCTCGCCCCGCTCGCCCCGAGGCCGCACGGCCGGGACGCGGCCGGGCGGGACGGCACGCCGGACGGTGACGCGGTGGTCGGCGGCGCCACCGGTACGGCCTGAGCTCCGGCCCGCCCCGCCGACCGGCCGGAGCCCGGCGCCCCGGGGCCGCCCTCGGCTCCCCGGGCAGGGCCGGGAGGTCGTAGGGTTACTGACGAGCGCGACCCGAAGGACCGGCTCACCCGAACGAGCCGGAACGAGCACCCCCACGAGCGACCCCTACCACGATCCCCACGATCCGGAGCGAGAGCGTGCCCCGTCAGGTCTTCTTCTACGACCAGCCCGAACGGTTCGTGGCCGGCACCGTCGGCCAGCCCGGCGCCCGGGCGTTCTACCTGCAGGCCAGCGCCCGGGGGCGGATCACCAGCGTGCTGCTGGAGAAGACCCAGGTCGCCGCGCTCGCCGAGCGGATCGAGGAGGTGCTGGACGAGGCGCTGCGGCGCAGCGGCGGCGACGCCGCGATCCCCGCCACCGCCCCGGTCGACCTGCTCGACACCGCGCCGCTGGACCTGCCGCTGGAGCAGGAGTTCCGGGTCGGCACCATGGCGCTGGCCTGGGACAGCATCGACGGCTGCCTGGTCGTCGAGGCGCAGGCGGTGATCGAGGACGAGGACGACGAGGACGCCGAGGCGGTCTTCGAGGACGACGAGAACGGCCCCGACATGCTGCGGGTGCGGCTCACCGGCGCGATGGCCCGGGTCTTCGCCAAGCGCGCGCTGGACCTGGTCGCGGCCGGCCGCAAGCCCTGCCCGTTCTGCAACCTGCCGCTCGACCCGGAGGGCCACCTGTGCCCGCGCGCGAACGGCTACCGGCGCTGAACACCGAGACGCCGCCGCAGGCCGACCCGGTGGCCGGCGCCGCCCTGGCCGCCGACCCGCCGGCCGCGCTGCTCCTGCTGCGCGAGGGCGCGCTGACCGTCCACGGTCGGCTCAGCGACGCCTCCAACGCCGCGCTGTACTGCAGCGTCGCGCTGGACGGCCGGACCGCGCAGGCCGTCTACAAGCCGGTGGCCGGCGAGCGCCCGCTCTGGGACTTCCCGGACGGCACGCTGGCCGGCCGCGAGGTCGCCGCGTACGAACTCGCCGCCGCCACCGGCTGGGCGCTGATCCCGCCCACCGTGCTGCGGGACGGGCCGCACGGTCCCGGCATGGTGCAGCTCTGGGTGGAGCCCGACCCGGAGGCCGCCCCGCTGCTCGCCCTCCAGGACCCGCAGGGGCCGGAGGAGGGCTGGCTGCCGATCGTGCACGCCGACGTCGGCGGCGGGCGCACCGCGCTGCTGGTCCACCCGGACGACGACCGGCTGCGCCGGCTCGCCGTGCTGGACGCCGTCCTCAACAACGCCGACCGCAAGGGCGGCCACCTGATCCCCGCCGCCGACGGCCGGATCTACGGCATCGACCACGGCGTCACCTTCAACACCGAGGGCAAGTTGCGCACCCTGCTCTGGGGCTGGGCCGGGCAGCGGCTGCCGGACGAGGCGCTGGAGGTGCTGGCCGGCCTGGCCGATCAGCTGGACGGCACCCTCGGCGAACGGCTCGCCCCGCACCTGACGGCCGCCGAACTCGCCGCCGCCCGGGCCCGGGTGGACGGGTTGCGGCGCAGCGGACGGCACCCGGTGCCGTCCGAGGACTGGCCCTCGATCCCCTGGCCGCCGATCTGAGCACCCCCGGCCGGTCCCGCTACGACCGGCAGTGGTCTGGACCGGTGCGGCGCCCCGGCCGCAGACTGCTCCGATGGACGAGCGACGGACCACCTCCCGAGCGGACCTGCCGCTGCACCGCCTCCAGGTCCCGCGGCCGCACCTGCTGCCGTTCGCGATCGGCGGCTTCGACACGATCGGCCCGCTCTCCCGGGCGGGCTTCCCCCACCGGCACTCCTTCTTCGAGATCGTCCACGTCACCGGCGGCACCGGCGCCCACGTCGTGGACCTGGTCCACCGGCCCTTGCGGCCGCCGCAGTTGTGCGTGATCGCGCCGGGCCAGGTGCACTACTGGGCCGACGCGGACGGGCTCACCGGACAGGTCGTCCTGTTCAACGAGGACTTCCTGCTCTCCCATCCGCAGGACCTCGCCGCGCTGCGCTCGCTGGCCGGGCGGCCGGTGCTGCGGCTCGGTGAACAGGCGGCGCCGGTCGCCGCGTTGCTGGCCGACATGGAGCACGAGTACCGGGCCCGCCCGGCCGGCTACCCGGGTGTGCTGCGGGCCAGTCTGCACATCCTGATCGTCCGTGCGCTGCGGGCGCGCGCACCCGGCGAGGGCGGCGCGGCGCCCGACCGGACGGCCGAACTGGCCGCCTCCTTCACCCGGTTGATCGCCGACCCGGGCGGGCTGCGGCGCTCGGTGGCCTCCTGCGCGCAGGAGTTGGGCGTCTCGCCGGGCCACCTGCAGGCGCTGGTCAAGCAGGCCACCGGCCGCACGCCCGGCCGGCTGATCCGCCAGCAGCGGACCCTGGAGGCCAAGCGCCTGCTGGCCTGCACGGACCTGACGATCAGGCAGGTGTCCCGGGAGGCGGGGTTCGACGACCCGGCGTACTTCTGCCGGTTCTTCCGGCGGGAGACCGGGATGACCCCGGGGGAGTTCCGGGCCGGGGTCGGAGGAAATCACCACGATCCCCGGATCACGTCCATCGCGGCCGCCCCGGACGGCCCGTAGGTTGACTGCTGGCCGCCGGCGACCCGACCGGAGCGACCGGGCGGGCGGCCGGTCCGGCCCTTGTCATGCCCCCACCATGGCAAGGGCCGTGCCCCCAGCCCCCACCCGTTCCCCCGCACACGGAAGGAGTCGGCGCATGCCCGCGTCCGAAGAGCCCACCGGGCCGGAGGGCCTGATCGACCGCCGGATCAGCCGCAAGTCCGTCCTGAAGGCCGCCGCCGTGCTCGGCACCGCCCCCCTGCTGGTCGGCGGCGGCGTCGCGCTGGCCCGCGACCGCTCCGGCACCGGCGAGGCGCCGGGCCTCACCCCCGCCTGCCACGACGGCGACGACCCCACCATCGAGCAGACCGAGGGCCCGTACTTCAAGCCCGACTCCCCGCTGCGCACCTCGCTGATCACCGACGGCACCCCCGGTACCCGGCTCACCGTGAGCGGCTACGTCTTCGGCCGGGCCTGCCTGCCGATCGCCGGCGTGCTGCTCGACTTCTGGCAGGCCGACGTCAACGGCGCCTACGACAACGTCGGCTTCGCCTTCCGCGGGCACCAGTTCACCAACGCCCAGGGCGCGTTCAGCCTCACCACGATCGTGCCCGGCCTCTACCCCGGCCGCACCCGGCACCTCCACGTCAAGCTCCAGGCGCCCGGCCGCCCGGTGCTCACCACCCAGCTGTACTTCCCGGGAGAGCCGCGCAACAGCACGGACACCATCTACGACGCGCGGCTGCTGATGAACGTCCGCCAGGCCGGCCCGGCGAAGGAGGGCAGCTTCGACTTCGTCCTGAACGTGCCGCAGACCCCCGGCCCGACCCCCACGGCCACCCCCACCCCCACCCCCACGGCGACCCCGACCGGACAGCCGGGCGGCACCTGGGCGGCCGGCACGGCCTACTCCGCGGGCGACCGCGTCACCTACACCGGCGTCTCCTACCAGTGCCTCCAGGGGCACACCGCCCTCACCGGCTGGGAGCCGCCGAACGTACCGGCCCTCTGGAAGCGGCTGTAGCGGCTCCGGCCGCCCCTCCGGAGAGGTCGGGCGCCCGGTCGGCGGCAGGGCCGGCCGGGCGCTCCACCGCGCCCCGGCCCGATCGGGACGCCGACCGCGAGCCGGTCATGAGCGGTCATGAACCGACCGAAGGCCGGTCATTACCAGTCCGGAACCGCTCGGGCAACGGGGGCGGACGAATCCAGTCGATCTTGCGCACTGGTTAGGCTTTCAAAAGTTCGCGCGGTTAAAGTGATTCCCATGCATGCCTGGCCCGCCTCCGAGGTTCCCGCCCTGCCTGGTCAGGGGCTCCCCCTCCGTATCCACGACACCGCAGCGGGCACTGTCCGGGAGGTCGTCCCGCAGGACGGCACCGCCCGGATCTACGTCTGCGGCATCACCCCCTACGACGCGACCCACATGGGCCACGCCGCCACCTACAACGCCTTCGACCTGGTGCAGCGGGTGTGGAAGGACGCCGGCCACGACGTCGTGTACGTGCAGAACGTCACCGACGTGGACGACCCGCTGCTCGCCCGCGCGGTCGAGACCGGCCAGGACTGGGTGGCCCTGGCCGAGCGCGAGACGGCCCTGTTCCGCGAGGACATGACCGCCCTGCGGCTGCTCCCGCCGGCCCACTACATCGGCGCCGTCGAGTCGATCCCGTGGATCGTCCCGCTGGTCCAGAAGCTGCTGGCGAGCGGGGCCGCGTACGAGCTGGACGGCGACGTCTACTTCTCGGTCGAGGCCGACCCGCACTTCGGCGAGGTCTCCGGCCTCGGCCGCGAGGCCATGCGCCCGCTCTTCGCCGAGCGCGGCGGCGACCCGGACCGCCCGGGCAAGCGCCACCCGCTGGACGCCCTGCTCTGGCTCTCCGCCCGCCCGGGCGAGCCCGCCTGGGACACCGAGCTGGGCCACGGCCGCCCCGGCTGGCACATCGAGTGCGTCGCCATCGCGCTGCAGTACCTGGGCATGTCCTTCGACATCCAGGGCGGCGGCAGCGACCTCTCCTTCCCGCACCACGAGATGGGCGCCTCGCACGCCCAGGTGGCCACCGGCGGCCACCCGTACGCCAAGGCGTACGTGCACGCCGGCATGGTCGCGCTGGACGGGCACAAGATGTCCAAGTCCCGCGGCAACCTGGTCTTCGTCTCGGCGCTGCGCCGCGAGGGCGTCGACCCGGCCGCGATCCGGCTCGCCCTGCTCTCGCACCACTACCGCGAGGACTGGGAGTGGACCAAGGCCACCCTGGACGAGGCGGTCGAGCGGCTCGGCCGCTGGCGCGCCGCGGTCTCCCGCCCGGACGGCCCGCCGGCCGAGGCGCTGCTCGCCGAGGTCCGCGAGGCGCTCGCGAACGACCTGGACGCGCCCTCCGCGCTGGCCGCGGTGGACCGCTGGGCCGAGCGGCAGACGGCCGAGGGCGGCACGGACACCGGCGCGCCCGGCCTGGTCTCGCGCACCGTGGACGCCCTGCTCGGCGTCGCGCTGTAAGTCCGGCCCGCACACGCGGAAGGGGTGTCAGGACAACCGTCCTGACGCCCCTTCCGCGCGGTGCCGCCGAGCGGCGGTCACTCGTCCTCGGCGCCGTCCTGGCTCTCCCGCGCGGCCGGCGGCTCGGGCTCGCTCGGCCGCTCCGCCGTGGCGTGCCCGGCGACCGGCTTCTCGCCCGTCGGCCCGACGTTCTCCCGGCGGCGCAGGTAGCGCTCGAACTCCCGGGCGATCGCGTCGCCCGAGGCCTCCGGCAGCTCGGCGGTGTCCTGCGCCTCCTCCAGCTGCTGCACGTACTCGGCGACCTCGCTGTCCTCGGAGGCCAGCTGGTCCACGCCGAGCTGCCAGGCCCGGGCGTCCTCGCCCAGCTCGCCCGGCGGGATGCGCAGGTCCAGCAGGTCCTCCAGCTTGTTGACCAGCGCCAGCGTGGCCTTCGGGTTCGGCGGCTGCGCGACGTAGTGCGGCACCGCCGCCCAGAGCGTCACGGCCGGCACCCCGGCGTGCGTGCAGGCCTCCTGGAGGACGCCGACGATCCCGGTCGGGCCCTCGTAGCGGCTCTCCTCCAGGTCCAGCCGGCGGGCCAGCTCGGGGTCGGAGGTGACGCCGCTGACCGGCACCGGGCGGCTGTGCGGGGTGTCGCCGAGCAGCGCGCCCAGGATCACCACCAGTTCGACGCCCAGCTCGTGCGCGAAGCCGAGCAGCTCGTTGCAGAACGAGCGCCAGCGCATGCTGGGCTCGATCCCGCGCACCAGGACGAGGTCCCGGGTCGTCGGCTCGGTCACCCGGACCACCGAGAGCCGGGTGGTCGGCCAGGTGATCCGGCGGACGCCGCCGTCCAGCCAGACCGTGGGCCGGTTGACCTGGAAGTCGTAGTAGTCCTCCGCGTCCAGGGCGGCGAACACCTTGCCGCCCCAGGTCTCGTCCAGATGCGCGAGGGCCGCCGAGGCGGCGTCGCCCGCGTCGTTCCAGCCCTCGAAGGCGCAGACCATCACCGGGTCGATCAACTCGGGAACATCTTCCAGCTCGATCACCCAGCGTCTCCCTCCGGTCGGCGGCGGGCCGCACCCCGTCCCGGCTGGGTCGCCGGGGCGCCGGCGGTCCGGCTGCCGACTGTCGAACCTCTCGTCACCCATGGAACGCCTCGCTCCATGGTCCCTACCTGCCCAGCCTACGGGCTTTGAAGCGCTCCACGGCCGGGCACCGGGACAGTCTGGGGGAGCGGGGCGCCGCGATCCAGCGGTTATCCGGACACCGCTCCCGGCGGGCGTCCGGGCCCGTGCGGAACGGTCCGGGACGGGCGTGACGGCGGCTCGGCGCCCACGTCCGGGTGCCCGGCCCGCGCGGCCGCCCCCGGCTCCGCGCGGGCCGGGCGGCGCGGGCCGGGCGGCGCGATGATGGAGGGCGGGGGCCGGGCGGCGGGCGTGAGGAGCCGGCGGATGAACGGATGGCTGTGGACCGGGGCCGGAATCGTGGTGGCCGCCGGGGCCGGGGCGCTGCTCGCGGCCCGGGCGGCCGGGCGGCGGCTCCCGGTGGAACACGTGAGCGAGGGCGGCCTGGACCTCGACCAGCCGCCGGGCGCGGTCTGGGACGTCCTGACCGACATCGACCTCTTCCCGGCCTGGCGCCCGGGCCTCTCGCACGTCGAGCGGCTGCCGGCGACGGCCGGCGGCCGGACGCGCTGGCGCGAGTACGACAAGCACGGGCACACCACGTACGAGGTGGTGGAGGAGGAGGCCCCGCACCGCCTGGTGACCGGCATCGCCGACCCGGACCTGCCCTACGGCGGCACCTGGACGTACGTGCTGACGCCGGCCGGCGCGGGCTGCACCCTGACCGTCACCGAGCGCGGCGAGGTGTACAAGCCGCTCCACCGCGCGATCGGGCACTACGTGACGGGCGAGGACGCCGCCATCCACCGCTACCTGGGCGCGCTGGCCCACCGGATGGCCTAGGTGTTCCGACCCGTGCCGGGGCTCGGGCTCAGCGCACCCAGCCGCTGCGGTAGTCGGCCCAGTTCTGCTCGGTGGCGGCGAAGTCGACGTACAGGCCGACGCCGAAGTTCCGCCGCCCGAGGTCGTAGCGGCCGAGGCCGAGCCGGATGCCGCGGATGCCCGCGTCGACCGTCTCGGCGTCGCCCCGGTGGCCCCACTTGTCGTCCCAGTAGAACGGCAGGCCCATCAGCAGGTCGACGTCCTCCGGGGTGGCCTCCAGGGCCAGCTCGGTCTGGTAGGCGTTGTAGCCGCCGTAGAGCGACTCGGTGGGCATGCTGGAGTCGTAGGTCATCACCGCGATCTGGTCGACCCGGCGGGCGGTCTCGCCGAAGTAGGCCTGGTCCCACCACTTGCCGTGGCCGGTGAACAGGATGCCCAGGTCGTGCTGGTGGGGCAGCGGGTCGATCTGCGGGGCGGCCACCGACAGCTTGGCGCCGCGGCCGGCGGTCACCGGGCGCACCTGGTCGAGCAGGGCCAGCCAGCCCTTCGAACCCGGGCGGATCGGCTCCATGTCGAAGTGCACCCCGTCGAAGCCGAGGTCCAGCACCTGCCGGGCGGAGGCGGTGATCCGCTCCCGGGTGGGCGCGTCCTCCAGGTCCAGCGCGTCCTTCTCGGGCTTGACCTCGTCGCCCAGCCAGCCCTGCAGCCGGATGCCGGGCATCGCCCGGTGGGCGGCCTCGGTGAACCAGCGGGCCTCCGGGTGGACGGACGGCGGCAGCGTGCCGTCGTGCTCCAGCGGTCCGGTGTGCACGTAGAGGTCGCGGACGCCGGTGCCGGACAGCCGCCGGGCGAGCGCGGCGACGTCGGCGTCACTCTTCCGGCCGTCCACCCACGCGTGGCCCAGCCAGGCCGCGTCCTTGCCCCGGGTGCGGGCCTCGGGGGAGGGTTCCCCCGCGTACTGGAGCCGCAGCGCGAGCGCCCCCGCCCCGACCGGGGTGACCAGCACGGCCAGTACCACCCCCACCGCGACCAGCGATTTCCGTCGGCGGGACCACCCCCGCCAGCGGGCCCGCAGCGCCCGCAGCGCCCTCCCCGGAGCCCCCGTGATCCGTCGTGCCCGTGCGCCGGTCCCCGCCATGCAGTCGCTCTCCCCTCGCGGCCGAGCGCTCAGGATACGGAACACACCACCGGCTCCCGCCGTCGGCCGGATACCCTGGCGACGTGCGGCCCCGAATCAGCGGGACCGCAAAGCCGACAGCCGTCGCACCAGGGAGAAGCCCCATGGCCACTGCAGCCGAACCGTCCGTCACCCAGCAGAGCCGCGCGAACGCGCTGCGTGAAGCACTCGCCACCCGCGTGGTGGTGGCCGACGGGGCGATGGGCACCATGCTCCAGGCGCAGGACCCGACGCTGGAGGACTTCCAGAACCTCGAGGGCTGCAACGAGGTCCTCAACCTGACCCGACCCGACATCGTCCGCTCCGTCCACGACGCGTACTTCGCGGTGGGCGTGGACTGCGTGGAGACCAACACCTTCGGCGCCAACTTCTCGGCGCTCGGCGAGTACGAGATCTCCGACCGCATCTTCGAACTCTCCGAGGCCGGCGCCCGGATCGCCCGCGAGGCGGCCGACTCGCACGCCGACGGCCGGACCCGCTGGGTGCTCGGCTCGATCGGGCCCGGCACCAAGCTGCCCACCCTCGGCCACGCCCCGTACGAGACGCTGCGCGACGGCTTCCAGCAGAACGCGGCCGGCCTGATCGCCGGCGGCGCGGACGCCCTGCTGGTGGAGACCAGCCAGGACCTGCTGCAGACCAAGGCGGCCATCCTGGGCAGCAAGCGCGCGCTCGCCGAGGCCGGCCTGGACCTGCCGGTGCTGGTCCAGGTGACGGTGGAGACCACCGGCACCATGCTGCTCGGCTCGGAGATCGGCGCCGCGCTCACCGCGCTGGAGCCGCTCGGCGTCGACTACATCGGCCTGAACTGCGCCACCGGCCCGGCCGAGATGAGCGAGCACCTGCGCTACCTGGCCAAGAACGCGAAGATCGGCCTGTCCTGCATGCCGAACGCGGGCCTGCCGGTGCTCGGCAAGGACGGCGCCCACTACCCGCTGTCCCCGGCCGAGCTGGCCGACGCGCACGACGTCTTCACCCGCGAGTACGGCCTGTCGCTGGTCGGCGGCTGCTGCGGCACCACGCCCGAGCACCTGCGCCAGGTGGTCGAGCGCGTCCAGGGCCGCGAGATCGCCCCGCGCAGCCCGCGGCCGGAGCCGTCGGCGGCCTCGCTGTACCAGGCGGTGCCGTTCCGCCAGGACACCTCGTACCTGGCGATCGGCGAGCGCACCAACGCCAACGGCTCGAAGAAGTTCCGCGAGTCGATGCTGGCCGGCGACTGGCAGGCCTGCGTGGAGATCGCCCGCGAGCAGATCCGGGACGGCTCCCACCTGCTGGACCTCTGCGTCGACTACGTCGGCCGGGACGGCGTCGCCGACATGAAGGAGATCGCCGGCCGGCTGGCCACCGCCTCCACCCTGCCGATCGTGCTGGACTCCACCGAGCCGGACGTGCTGCGGGCCGGCCTGGAGTCGCTCGGCGGCCGCGCGGTGCTCAACTCCGTCAACTACGAGGACGGCAACGCCCCCGACTCCCGTTTCGGCAGGATCGCCTCGCTGGCCCGCGAGCACGGCGCCGGCCTGATCGCGCTGACCATCGACGAGGAGGGCCAGGCCCGCACCGCCGACACCAAGGTGGCGATCGCCGAACGGCTGATCGAGGAGCTGACCACGGTCTACGGGATCGAGGAGGGCTCGATCCTGGTCGACTGCCTGACCTTCACCCTGGCCACCGGCCAGGAGGAGTCCCGCCGGGACGGCATCGAGACCATCGAGGCGATCCGCGAGCTCAAGCGCCGCCACCCGGACGTGCAGACCACGCTCGGCCTGTCCAACATCTCCTTCGGCCTCAACCCGGCCGCCCGCGTGGTGCTGAACTCGGTCTTCCTGCACGAGTGCGTCGAGGCCGGCCTGGACTCGGCGATCGTGCACGCCTCCAAGATCCTCCCGATCGCCCGGATCCCCGAGGACCAGCGCGAGGCCGCGCTCGACCTGGTCTACGACCGGCGCCGGGACGGCTACGACCCGCTGCAGCGCCTGCTGGAGCTGTTCGAGGGCGTCTCCTCGGCCTCGGTCAAGGCGTCCAAGGCGGAGGAGCTGGCCGCGCTGCCGCTGGAGGAGCGCCTGCAGCGCCGGATCATCGACGGCGAACGCAACGGCCTGGAGGCCGACCTGGACGAGGCGCTGACCGGGCGCCCGGCCCTGGAGATCATCAACGACACGCTGCTGGCCGGCATGAAGGTGGTCGGCGAGCTGTTCGGCTCCGGCCAGATGCAGCTGCCGTTCGTGCTCCAGTCCGCCGAGGTGATGAAGACCGCGGTGGCCCACCTGGAGCCGCACATGGAGAAGTCCGACAGCGAGGGCAAGGGCACCATCGTGCTGGCCACCGTCAAGGGCGACGTCCACGACATCGGCAAGAACCTGGTCGACATCATCCTGTCCAACAACGGCTACAACGTGGTCAACCTGGGCATCAAGCAGCCGGTCTCGGCGATCCTGGACGCCGCGCAGGAGCACGGGGCGGACGTGATCGGGATGTCCGGCCTGCTCGTCAAGTCCACCGTGATCATGAAGGAGAACCTGGAGGAGCTGAACCAGCGCAAGCTGGCGGCGGACTTCCCGGTGATCCTCGGCGGTGCCGCGCTCACCCGCGCCTACGTCGAGCAGGACCTGCACGAGATCTACGAGGGCGAGGTCCGCTACGCGCGGGACGCCTTCGAGGGCCTGCGGCTGATGGACGCGCTGATCGCGGTCAAGCGCGGCGTGCCCGGTGCCGCCCTGCCGGAGCTCAAGCAGCGCCGGCACGCCCGGGTCGAGGTGGCGGAGCCGGAGGAGGTCAACCTCGGCCAGATCCGCTCGGACGTGGCCGTCGACAACCGGGTGCCCGCCCCGCCGTTCTGGGGCGACCGGATCGTCAAGGGCGTGCCGTTCGCCGACTACGCGTCCTGGCTGGACGAGGACGCGCTGTTCAAGGGCCAGTGGGGCCTCAAGGCGGCCCGCACCGGCGAGGGCCCCTCGTACGAGGAGCTGGTGGAGACCGAGGGCCGGCCGCGGCTGCGGATGTGGCTGGACCGGCTGCAGACCGAGGGCTGGCTGGAGGCGGCCGTGGTCTACGGCTACTACCCGGCCAACTCCAAGGGCGACGATCTGATCGTCTTCAACGAGGACGGCACCGAGCGGACCCGCTTCACCTTCCCGCGCCAGCGGCGCGGCCGCCGGCTCTGCCTGGCGGACTTCTTCCGCCCGGAGGAGTCGGGCGTGCAGGACGTGCTGGGCCTGCAGGTGGTCACCATGGGCAACCGGATCTCCGAGGCGGCCAACGAGCTGTTCGCCAACAACTCCTACCGCGACTACCTGGAGCTGCACGGCCTCTCGGTGCAGCTGGCCGAGGCGCTGGCCGAGTTCTGGCACGCCCGGGTCCGCTACGAGCTGGGCTTCGGCGACGAGGACCCGCAGGACGTCAAGGACATGTTCGCGCTGAAGTACCGGGGCGCCCGGTTCTCGCTCGGCTACGGGGCCTGCCCGGAGCTGGAGGACCGCGCCAAGATCGCCGAGCTGCTGCGGCCCGAGCGGATCGGCGTGGTGCTCTCCGAGGAGTTCCAGCTCCACCCGGAGCAGTCCACCGACGCGATCGTGATCCACCACCCGGAGGCCAAGTACTTCAACGCCCGGTAGTCCTCACGACGCGCACCGTTCGCCCTTTTCGGGCGGTCCGGGCGTATCCTGGATCATCCTGAACGGGCCGGTCCGCTCACCAGCGGGCCGGCCTGTGCCATCCCCAGGGGCATGGCGCAGGTCGCGCCCGGGGGTACCGACGGAAGGATCCCGCCATGACCACCATCTCCACCGCCACCCGCGTCCTCGACCACGGCGACGGCCGGGGCCTGCAGGCGGTGCTGCTGGACATGGACGGGACCCTGGTGGACACCGAGGAGTTCTGGTGGCAGGCCGAGGCCTCGCTCTTCGCCGAGCTGGGCTACGCGCTGGACGAGAAGGACCGCGCCCACGTGGTCGGCGGCCCGATGAGCCGGGTGATCGACTACCTGCTCACCAGCACCGGGGTGGACCTCGCGCCGGCCGACCTGACGGTGTTGATCAACCAGCGCTTCGTGGACCTGCTGGCCGGCGGCGTGCCGCTCATGCCGGGTGCCGAACGGCTCCTCAACACCCTTGCCGCGCACGGCGTTCCGGCCGCGTTGGTGTCCGCCTCGCACCGGCACGTGATCGACATCGTGCTGCAGTCGCTGGGCGCCCACCACTTCGCCTTCACGGTCGCCGGCGACGAGGTGCCGCGCACCAAGCCGCACCCGGACCCGTACCTGGAGGCGGCGCGCCGGCTGGGCGCCGAGCCGGGCCGCTGCGTGGTGGTGGAGGACGCGCCGACCGGCGTCCGTTCGGCCGAGGCGGCCGGCTGCCCGGTGATCGCGGTGCCGTCGGTCGCGGCGATCGAGCCGGCCCCCGGGCGGCTGGTGCTGCCCTCGCTGGAGCAGGTCGATCTTGAACTGCTCCGCTCGCTCGTGACCTCGCGCGTGTGATTGTCGTCTCATTGCGGCCGGGCGCTACCGCCCGGTAAGTGACCGCGCCCGTCCGCTGTCGGCACCCGGTCGGGGAGAAATCGGGCATTGCCTGACAACTCGTGGAACGGCCGGTTCCCCACCGCCCCCTTGTGTCCCAACTGTCACCTGTGCGGTATCGGTGGTGCGTGTTCGATATGGCACGCTACTCCAGTTCGTTCCCCACACCCCCGCGCCTGCCACCGTCGCGGACGGGCAACCCCGTCCTGCCCGCGGTCGCACGGCAACCGGTCCGTGCGCGCCTCGCTCACCCCGCAGGCGCAGCGAAGCGCGGACCACCGGCCCCCCGGCCGGACCGCACCCAGAAGGACGCGATCCGTGAAGACTTCCGCTGAACGACTCGCAGCGCTCGGCTGCGCCGGCCTGGTGGCCGTTTCGGTGGCCGGCTGTGGCTCGGTCACCGACGCGGTCAAGGGGGACGGCGACCGGTCGATCACCATGGGCACCACCTCGCTCACCAGCGTGCTGGACCCGGCCGCCGCCTATGACTCCGGCGCCTGGCTGGTCCTGCGCAACTCGTTCCAGTCGCTGCTGGCCTACCCGGCCGCCTCCAGCGCGCCCTCCCCGGACGCGGCGCAGTCCTGTGAGTTCACCGGCGGCGAGGCCACGCTCTACCACTGCACGCTCAAGTCCGGCCTGAAGTTCTCCAACGGTCACCCGCTGACCGCCGCGGACGTGGTCTACTCCATCGAGCGCACCAAGAAGATCAACGACACCAACGGCCCGGTCGGCCTGCTGGACACGATCAAGTCGGTCGAGGCCAAGGGCGACACCGAGGTGATCTTCCACCTCTCGGCGCCCGACGCGACGCTCCCGGCGAAGCTGGCCACCCCGGCCGGCGCCATCGTCGACCACCAGGTCTTCCCGGCCGACAAGGTGCTCGCCAACGACAAGCTGGTCGGCTCCGGCCCGTACAAGATCGACTCGGTCGAGACGATGGACGCCGCGGGCGGCGGCAAGGTCCCCGGCAAGATCGTCCTGTCGGCCAACGGCAGCTACACCGGCGACGCCAAGCTGCGGAACAAGAAGTTCACCGTGCGGTACTTCGACAAGGCCGACAGCCTGAAGGCCGCGCTGGACAAGGGCGACGTCGACCTGACCGACAACAGCCTGGAGCCCAACACCGCGGCCCAGGTCCGGTCCGAGCAGCAGGGCGGCAAGACCGACCTGCAGGTCGTCGAGGGCGACAGCAACGACACCCGCAGCCTGGTCTTCAACACCAAGGACGCCACCGCCGGCAACGTCGCCGTCCGCCAGGCCGCGGCCCAGCTGATCGACCGCAAGACGCTCGCCCGCGACGTCTTCGCCCGCACCGTCCAGCCGCTGTACTCGATGGTCCCGGCCGGCGTCAGCGGCCACGGCACGTCCTTCTTCGACAAGTACGGCGACCAGGACCCGGCCAAGGCCAAGGCGATCCTGTCCGCGGCCAAGGTCTCCGTCCCGGTCAAGCTGACCCTCACCTGGTCCCGCTCGCGGACCGAGAGCGCCGAGGCCGAGGCGCTGAAGAAGCAGCTGGAGAACGGCGGCCTCTTCCAGGTGACCGTCCAGCACGAGCCGGACTGGAACGCGTACAAGAAGGCCTGGACCGAGGGCAAGTACCAGGCGTACACCGTCGGCTGGTTCGCCGACTACCCGGACGCCGACAACTACATCGCGCCGCTGATCGTCGAGGGCGGCGCCTACCACCACGGCTGGGACGACGCCCGGATCAGCCAGAAGCTGGTGCCCGAGGGCCTCAAGCAGGCCGACCGCGGGGCCGCCTCCGGCACCTACAACCAGGTGCAGACCATCGTCGCCGAGAACGTGCCGCTCATCCCGCTCTACCAGAACAAGTCGTTCTACGCCTCGAAGTCGTACATCACCGGCGTGGAGGCGACCGTCGACACCACCGGCGTGTTCCGGTTCTGGGAGATCGGCCGGGCCGGCAAGTAACCGGCGCGGGCCGTACCCGGGCGACCGGGACCCTCAGCACGGCGGCCCGTCCCGCTCCCCCAGGGTGCAAGGGGAGCGGACGGGCCGCCGTCACGTCCGGCTACAGCGTGCCGGGGCGCACCAGCCCGCTCTCGTACGCGTACACCGCCGCCTGGACGCGGTCGCGCAGCTGGAGTTTGGTCAGCACGTGGCCGACGTGCGTCTTCACCGTGGTCTCGCTGACGAACAGCTCCGCCGCGATCTCCGCGTTCGACAGGCCGCGCGCCACCAGCTTCAGCACCTCCAGCTCGCGCTCCGTCAGCGCGTTCAGCGCCTGCGGCGGCGCCTCGTCGCCCGACGGCAGCTTGGTGGCGTACATGTCCAGCAGCCGCCGGGTGATGCTCGGCGCCAGCATCGCCGCGCCGTCCGCGACCACCCGGATCGCCTGCACCAGCTCCTCGGCCGGCACGTCCTTCAGCAGGAAGCCGCTGGCCCCGGCCCGCAGCGCCTCCACCACGTACTCGTCCAGGTCGAAGGTGGTCAGCACCAGCACCTTGGCCGGACCGTCCCGCCCCGGGCCGGCGATCCGGCGGGTCGCCTCCACGCCGTCCATCCTGGGCATCCGGATGTCCATCAGCACCACGTCGGGCTGCAGGGCCCGCACCTGGTCCAGCGCCTGCTGACCGTCGCCGGCCTCGCCGACCACCACCAGGTCGGACTCGGCCTCCAGGATCATCCGGAAACCGGTGCGCAGCAGCGGCTGGTCGTCGACCAGCAGCACTCGGATCGTCACCTAGGACTCCTTGCTCATCGGATCCCCCGTGGGATCGTCTTCGTCAGACGTACGGCTCAGCGGCAGCGGGTACGGCGGCGGGGTGCCGCCGAACTCCGGGCAGCTGGCCCGGTGGTCGCACCAGTCGCAGAGCCGGTTGCGGGTGGCCGGGAAGTCCCCGGTGGCCACGGCGGCGGTGATCCGCTCCCAGAGCGCCTGCAGCTTGCGCTCCACCGCCAGCAGGTCCGCCTCGTCCGGGTCGTAGCTGACCACGTCCCCGCCCCCGCCGAGGTAGACCAGCTGCAGCCGCTTGGGGATCACGCCCTTCCAGCGCCACACCACCAGCGCGTAGAACTTCATCTGGAACATCGCCTTGCCCTCGAAGTCCCGCGAGGGCGCCCGGCCGGTCTTGTAGTCGACCAGCCGGACCTCACCGGTCGGGGCGACGTCCACCCGGTCGATGTAGCCGCGCAGCAGCAGCCCCGACTCCAGGGCCGTCTCCACGTACAGCTCCCGCTCCACCGGGTGCAGCCGGGTCGGGTCCTCCAGCCGGAACCACTGGGCGACCAGCTTCTCGGCGTCCGCCAGCCAGCGGGTCAGCGCCGCACCGTCCGGGTCCTCCGGGAACAGCGAGACCAGCTCCGGGCGCTCGCCGAGCAGCCGCTCCCACTGCGGGCGCAGCAGGCCGAGCGCCCGCTCCGGCGTCCGCTCGGCCGCCGGGCTGTCGAACAGCCGCTCCAGCACCGCGTGCACCAGGGTGCCGCGGGTCGCCGCCGCGCTCGGCGGCTCCGGCAGCCGGTCGATCACCCGCAGCCGGTAGAGCAGCGGGCAGGTCAGGAAGTCCCCCGCGCGGGACGGGGACAGGCCGGTCGGGGGTGCCGCCGGACGGGCCGGGGCCGCGGGGGCACCGCTGGTGTCGGTCTGCTGCATGCCCCGACCCTATTGCCCCGTGCTGTCATCCCGCTGCCACGGTGCTGCCACACGGCCTTTCCAGTGGGTATGAAGCCTGAGAGAGGGGCGCGCGCCGCCCGGTGCCCGCGATCACGTAGCGTGGGCGCACCGGCGCTCGGCGCACGACGGGGAACCGACCGAAGGGATCACGGTGAGCGACAGCAGGGGGCGGCAGACCTCCGACCAGCCACCGCAGGACGGCGGCCCGGCGGGCGCGCCGCCCGAGGAGCCGGAACGCCGCAGCGGCATCCTGATGGGCCGCCCCTTCGGCGTGCCGGTCTACGTCACCCCCTCCTGGTTCGTCATCGCCGCCCTGATCACCTGGGTGTTCGGCGGCCAGCTCGACCGCGTCCTGCCGGAGCTCGGCGCCACCCGCTACCTGGTCGCGTTCTCCTTCGCCGTCGCCTTCTACGGCTCGGTGCTGGTCCACGAGCTCGCCCACACCGTGGTCGCACTCCGTTACCGGCTCGGGGTGCGCCGGATCCAGCTCCAGTTCTTCGGCGGCGTCTCGGAGATCGAGAACGAGGCCGAGAGCCCCTGGCGCGAGTTCTGGCTGGCCTTCGTCGGACCGCTGCTGTCGCTGGTGCTCGGCGGCGCCTTCTACCTCGCCATGCGCGCCGTCGACCTCTCCACCGTCCCCGGCGTGCTGCTCACCGGCCTGATGGTCTCCAACCTCGTCGTCGCCGCGTTCAACCTGCTGCCCGGCCTGCCGCTGGACGGCGGGCGGATGCTGCGCGCCGTGGTCTGGGCGCTCACCGGCCGGCCGATGGCCGGCACCGTCGCCGCCGCCTGGGTCGGCCGGGCCCTGGCCGTCGCCGTCCTGATCGGCCTGCCGCTGGCCAGCGCCGCCCGCGGGACCGAGCGCAGCACCACCGACACCCTGGTCGACGCGGTGCTGGCGGCCGTCCTCGCCGCGATCATCTGGAACGGCGCCGGCGGCGCCGTGCGCAACGCCCGGCTCAAGGAGGCGCTGCCCGGCCTGCGGCTGCGCGACCTCGCCCGCCGGGCCGTCGAGGTCACCGCCGACACCCCGCTCGGCGAGGCCATGCGCCGCGCCCGCGAGGACCAGGCCGGCGCGGTCGTGGTGGTCGACGGACGCGGCGAGCCGATCGCCATCGTCCGCGAGTCCCAGGTGCGGGCCGTGCCCGAGCACCGCCGCCCGTGGATCGCCGTCGGGGCGCTCGCCCGCGACCTCGAACCGGGCCTGCGGCTCTCCGCCGACCTGGGCGGCGAGGACCTGCTGCGCGCCGTCCGCGCCACGCCGGCCGGCGAGTACCTGGTGGTCGAGGCGGACGGCCGGGTGTACGGCGTCGCCGCGCTCACCGACATCGAGCGGCGCCTGACCGCCGCCGTCACCGGCCGCTGAAAGGATCACCTGGTAAGCCGGGCGGTCGGCTTCCCTTAGGATTGTCCGCATGTCCGAACCGACCGGTGCCACCCGCCGACGCGGGCCCTTCCAGGTCGGGGACCAGGTCCAGCTGACCGACCCGAAGGGCCGCCACTACACGTTCACGCTCCAGGCCGGGAACCAGTTCCACACCCACAAGGGTGCGTTCCCGCACGACGAGCTGATCGGCGCCCCGGAGGGCACGGTCGTGCGCACCACGGGGAACGTCCCGTACCTCGCGCTGCGCCCCCTGCTCCCCGACTACGTCCTGTCCATGCCGCGCGGCGCCGCCGTGATCTACCCCAAGGACGCGGGGCAGATCCTGGCGATGGCCGACATCTTCGCCGGCGCCCGCGTGGTCGAGGCCGGCGTCGGCTCCGGCGCGCTCTCCACCTACCTGCTGCGCGCCGTCGGCGACACCGGCATGCTGGCCTCCTACGAGCGCCGGCAGGACTTCGCCGACATCGCCAAGGGCAACGTCGAGCGCTACTTCGGCGGACCGCACCCGGCGTGGAAGCTCACCGTCGGCGACCTCCAGGACAACCTGGTCGAGACCGACGTCGACCGCGTCATCCTCGACATGCTCGCCCCCTGGGAGTGCCTGGACGTCGCCTCCAAGGCGCTCGTCCCCGGCGGCCTCATCTGCTGCTACGTGGCCACCACCACGCAGATGTCCAAGACCGTCGAGGCGCTGCGCGAGCACGGCACCTTCACCGAGCCGCAGGCCTGGGAGACCATGGTCCGCACCTGGCACCTGGAGGGCCTGGCCGTCCGCCCGGACCACCGGATGATCGGCCACACCGGCTTCCTGCTCACCGCCCGGCGCCTCGCCGACGGCGTCGAGCCGCCGCTGCGCCGCCGCCGCCCGGCCAAGGGCGCGTACGGCGAGGACTACGACAGCGGCGCCCCGGAGCCGACGCTCCAGGAGCGCGCCGCGGCCCGGGCCGCCGCCCGCGCCGCCGGGAGCGGGCAGACCGACCTCGGCTGACCGTACGCCCTGCCGGGGGTGGTACGACGGGCTTTCCCGCCCGCGTACCACCCCTTCGCGTTACCCGCGCACCCGGGACACCCGGCGGCCGCCCCCGTGTGGGACGATGCTCGCTCAGCACCGACCCACGCGTACACAGACCCGCTGGAGGGGACGCCTGGTGGAGACCGCGGTCAAGGCGACGGCCGAGCAGCAGACACCGCAGGACCGCGGCGGGCCGGGACACGCCCGCTCCGCCCCCTGGCACTGGGCCCTCGTGGTCGCGGGCAGCGCCGCCGTGGTCGCCACCGCGCTCGCCGCCAACCCGGCCACCGGCACCCCGACGCCCGCCCGCGGCACCGTCAAGGCCCTCCCCGCGGCCACCGCGCCCGACCCGGCCGAGGCCGAACTCCCGCTGGAGTGCGGCCCGTT
Source organism: Kitasatospora sp. NPDC127111 (assembly GCF_042677465.1). NCBI lineage: Bacteria > Bacillati > Actinomycetota > Actinomycetes > Kitasatosporales > Streptomycetaceae > Kitasatospora > Kitasatospora sp. NPDC127111. The sequence goes on along the minus strand of NZ_JBHXTG010000048.1, from coordinate 41,775 downwards.
CCCGGTGAAGATATCCGTCAGCTTCGCCGCCGACCTCGGCGACGGCCGCCCCGGCACCGTCGTCGCCGCCCACTGCGCGGCCGAGAACGGCACCCCGCCGGACGCCGTCTACCTGCTCGGCGCCGGCGACGGCGGCAGGCCGGTGGTCCTGGCCACCCTGGTCTCGGAGACCGAGAACCTCACCGTCAGCCGGCTCGGCCTGCGCAGCGACGGCGTCATCACCGGCCACGCGCAGGGGTATTCGAGCGACGACGTGCCGCGGTTCAGCCCGGACATCTCACTGGACCTCACCTGGACGCGCAGGGGCGGCGGCTGGGGCCGTGCCCAGACCGCCGCCCCGCTGACCCTGACGTGACGTGATCCGCCCGCTCGCCTCCGGGCGCGCCCCCGACCCGGTGCGGGGTTACTCCGCGTCCGGCCCGTACACCTCGACCCGGTCGGCGACCCGGCGCACGTGGATGCAGTCGCCGGGGCACTCCTTCGCGGAGTCCACCACGTCCTGAAGCAGCGTCAGCGGCACCGGCGCGGTGTCGCCGGGCTGCTGGCGCAGCTCGTCGTCCGGGCCCTTCACGTAGGCCAGCCCGTCGATGTCGAGCTCGAAGACCTCGGGCGCGTACTGCGCGCAGATGCCGTCGCCGGTGCACAGATCCTGGTCGATCCACACCTCGAGCGGCTCGGCCGCCGCCGCATCCTCGGTCACCGCCATGGTCCCCTGCCGTTTCTGTCCCGGGTCGCCCGTTATCGGGGCAATCCCGCCATTCGTACAACGATCGGACCGGAAGTCTCGGTCGCGATCGGATATCGACTCGCTCGACGATACATCTGGTCCGCTTTGGGTGGTGCGCGGTGGGTATCTCCTTAGCAGAGGGGAAGCACGCTGGGGCGAAGATCGGACACGCCCGTTCCATCTTTCTTGATCTAGGGGTTTACGGACCCCTGGTCCCAGGTAGGGTCTGGAAGCGTCCAGCTCCCCGGAGGAGGTGAGGACCGTGGCAGCCCACGATGACGACTACAACCGCAGCACCGGCAGGCCCGCTCGTGGTTCCGACGAGGCCGCTCAGGTCTCGTACCTTGAGCAGGAAATCGCCGTGCTGCGCCGCAAGCTCGCCGACTCGCCGCGCAATTCGAGAATCCTCGAAGAGCGGATCGTCGAGCTCCAGACCAACCTGGCCGGCGTGACCGCCCAGAACGAACGGCTCGCCTCCACCCTGCGCGAGGCCCGCGACCAGATCGTGGCCCTCAAGGAGGAAGTGGACCGGCTGGCACAGCCCCCGGCCGGATTCGGCACCTTCCTCGACCAGAACGAGGACGGCACCGCCGACATCTTCACCGGCGGGCGCAAGCTCCGCGTGAACGTCAGCCCCAACGTCGACCTCGACGAGCTGCGGCGCGGCCAGGAAGTGATGCTGAACGAGGCCCTCAACATCGTGGACGCGATGGCCTTCGAGCGCATCGGCGACATCGTCACCCTCAAGGAGGTCCTGGAGGACGGCGAGCGCGCCCTGGTCATCGGCCACACCGACGAGGAGCGGGTGGTGCGCCTCGCCGAACCGCTGCGCGAGATCACCATCCGGGCGGGGGACGCCCTGCTGCTGGAGCCCCGCTCCGGCTACGTGTACGAGGTGGTGCCCAAGGCCGAGGTCGAGGAACTGGTCCTCGAGGAGGTCCCGGACATCGACTACCGCCAGATCGGCGGCCTGAGCAACCAGATCGAGCAGATCCGCGACGCGGTCGAGCTGCCCTACCTGCACGCCGACCTCTTCAAGGAGTACGAGCTGCGCCCGCCCAAGGGCGTGCTGCTCTACGGCCCGCCCGGGTGCGGCAAGACGCTGATCGCCAAGGCCGTGGCGAACTCGCTGGCCAAGAAGGTCGCCGAGGTCACCGGCCGGCCCCAGGGCAAGAGCTACTTCCTCAACATCAAGGGCCCCGAGCTGCTCAACAAGTACGTGGGCGAGACCGAGCGGCAGATCCGCCTGGTCTTCCAGCGGGCCCGGGAGAAGGCGAGCGAGGGCACGCCCGTCATCGTCTTCTTCGACGAGATGGAGTCGCTGTTCCGCACCCGCGGCTCCGGCGTCAGCTCGGACGTGGAGAACACCATCGTCCCGCAGCTGCTCGCCGAGATCGACGGCGTGGAGGGCCTGGAGAACGTCATCGTGATCGGCGCCTCGAACCGTGAGGACATGATCGACCCGGCGATCCTGCGGCCCGGCCGGCTGGACGTGAAGATCAAGATCGAGCGCCCGGACGCCGAGGCCGCGAAGGACATCTTCTCCAAGTACCTCAAGGACTCGCTGCCGTTCCACCCGGACGACCTCAAGGAGCACGACGGCTCCGTCGAGGCCACGGTGGCGGCGATGATCCAGTCGGTGGTGGAGCGGATGTACTCCGAGACCGAGGAGAACCGCTTCCTGGAGGTCACCTACGCCAACGGTGACAAGGAGGTCCTGTACTTCAAGGACTTCAACTCCGGCGCGATGATCCAGAACATCGTCGACCGGGCGAAGAAGATGGCCATCAAGGACTTCCTCGACCACGGCCAGCGCGGACTGCGCGTCTCCCACCTGCTCGCCGCCTGCGTGGACGAGTTCAAGGAGAACGAGGACCTCCCGAACACCACCAACCCGGACGACTGGGCCCGGATCTCCGGCAAGAAGGGCGAGCGGATCGTCTTCATCCGCACGCTGGTCACCGGGAAGCAGGGCGCCGAGTCCGGCCGCTCCATCGACACTGTCGCCAACACCGGGCAGTACCTGTAACCGCACGACTCCGGGCCGCCAGCGGTCCCCGGACCAGCACGCACCCCGTCCGGCTGTGGCGCCTCGCGGCCCCGCAGCCGGACGGCGCGTCTCGGGGCCCGCCCGTCGGTGCCGCGTTCTAGGCTCGACCCACCGTGTGCGGGCACACCGCCCGCCCCGGTGTTGTTCAGCGGTACGTCAGCGTGTTCCGCCCGTGGGGGGCGGCGCACCGGGCAAGGAGGGCCGCATGACCGTACGGCGCGTGATGGGCATCGAGACCGAGTACGGGATCTCCGTGCCCGGACACCCCAACGCCAACGCCATGCTCACCTCGTCCCAGATCGTCAACGCGTACGCGGCGGCGATGCACCGGGCACGGCGGGCCCGTTGGGACTTCGAGGAGGAGAATCCGCTGCGCGACGCCCGGGGCTTCGACCTCGCGCGCGACGTCGCGGACGCCAGCCAGCTGACCGACGAGGACATCGGCCTCGCCAACGTCATCCTGACCAACGGCGCGCGGTTCTACGTCGACCACGCGCACCCCGAGTACAGCTCGCCCGAGGTGACCAACCCGCGCGACGCCGTGCTCTGGGACAAGGCCGGCGAGCGGATCATGGCGGCCGCGGCCCAGCGCGCCCTGGAGCTGCCCAACGGGCAGAACATCCACCTCTACAAGAACAACACCGACAACAAGGGCGCCTCCTACGGCACCCACGAGAACTACCTGATGAAGCGGGCGACGCCGTTCGCCGACATCGTCCGCCACCTCACCCCGTTCTTCGTCTCCCGCCAGGTGGTCACCGGCGCCGGCCGGGTCGGCATCGGCCAGGACGGCTCCGCCAACGGCTTCCAGATCAGCCAGCGGGCCGACTACTTCGAGGTCGAGGTCGGTCTGGAGACCACCCTCAAGCGGCCGATCATCAACACCCGGGACGAACCGCACGCCGACGCCGAGAAGTACCGCCGGCTGCACGTGATCATCGGGGACGCCAACCTCTCCGAGATCTCCACGTACCTCAAGCTGGGCACCACCTCGCTGGTCCTGGCGATGATCGAGGACTCCTTCATCGCCTCCGACCTCGCCGTCGACCAGCCGGTGCGCACCCTGCACCGGGTCTCCCACGACCCGTCGCTCAAGCACCTGATCACGCTGCGCAACGGGCGCAAGCTCACCGCCGTCCAGCTGCAGCTGGAGTACTTCGAGCTGGCCCGCAAGTACGTCGAGGACCGCTTCGGCAACGACGCGGACGAGCAGACCGTGGACGTGCTGGCCCGCTGGGAGGACGTGCTCGGCCGGCTGGAGCGCGACCCGATGTCGCTCTCCCGGCAACTGGACTGGATCGCCAAGCGGGAGATCCTGGAGGGCTACCGCAGCCGCGACGCCCTGGAGTGGGACAACTCCCGGCTGCACCTGGTCGACCTCCAGTACAGCGACGTGCGGGCCGAGAAGGGCCTGTACAACCGCCTGGTGGCCCGCGGGAGGTTCGAGCGGCTGCTCACCGAGGACGAGGTCGAGCGGGCCGTCTCCAAGCCCCCGGAGGACACCAGGGCGTACTTCCGCGGCCGCTGCCTCGAACAGTACGCCGAGCACGTCGCCGCGGCCTCCTGGGACTCGGTGATCTTCGACCTGCCGGGCCGGGACTCGCTCCAGCGCGTCCCGACCCTGGAGCCGCTGCGCGGCACCCGCAACCACGTGAAGGAGCTGCTGGACCGCTGCCGCACGGCGGAGGACCTGCTCCGGGTGCTCTCCGGCGGGTAACTTTTCGATCACCACGGGTGAACGCCCGCCGAATGGGAATCATCCGGGGTGGCAGCGGGTGTTGGACAGGAAGCGCCACCGGCAAACCGGAAGCGGGTAGTCGCACCTTGTGTATAGGGTCGGTGCAGCAAGCAACGACCAAACCGTGCCAGACCGATCGAGCGGGGTGAGGGAAATGGCGAGCAAGGACACCGGCGGCGGCCAGCAGCGGGCGAACCGCTCCTCCGAGGAGGTCGAGGAGCAGGCCGCGGAAGCGCAGAATTCCGAGGAGCTCAAGGAGCGCCAGGAAAAGCTGAGCGACGACGTCGACGCGGTTCTGGACGAAATCGACGAAGTGCTCGAGTCGAACGCCGAGGATTTTGTCCGGCAGTTCGTGCAAAAGGGCGGCCAGTAACCCCGTCCGGGCATTCAGGGAATTCACGGTCGCGACCGCCGAGGGCGGACGGACGGCAATGGCCGCCCGTCCGCCCCGGTCCGGCCCTCCACGCGTGGACGATGATCGTCGGGCGGGTAGGGTGCCGGGCAGCGAGCTTCAAAGCTACCTGGAAGGAATCGTGTGGAAGCCAACACTCGTGGCACCGGGCGTCTACCGGCTGCCTTCCTGACCCCGGGGTCCTCGTCGTTCCTCGACTTCCTGGCGGACCACCAGCCGGAGCTGATCCCCGGCCGGCGCGGACTGCCCGAGGGGGCGGTGGTCGAGGCCCCGCACGGGACGACCATCGTCTCCGCGGTGTTCGACGGCGGTGTGGTCATCGCCGGTGACCGCCGCGCGACCATGGGCAACGTGATCGCCCAGCGCGACATCGAGAAGGTGTTCCCGGCCGACGAGTACAGCGCGGTCGGCATCGCCGGCACCGCCGGCCTCGCGGTCGAGATGGTCCGGCTGTTCCAGCTGGAGCTGGAGCACTACGAGAAGATCGAGGGCACCGTGCTCTCGCTGGAGGGCAAGGCCAACCGCCTGACCACCATGATCCGGGGCAACCTCGGCATGGCGATGCAGGGCCTGGCGGTCGTCCCGCTCTTCGCCGGCTACGACCTCGACCTCGGCCGCGGCCGGATCTTCACCTACGACGTCACCGGCGGCCGCTCCGAGGAGCGCGGGTTCGCCGCCACCGGCTCCGGCTCGGTCTTCGCCCGGGGCTCGATGAAGAAGCTCTACCGCTCGGACCTGACGGCCCAGCAGGCGTCCACCCTGGTCGTCCAGGCCCTCTACGACGCGGCCGACGACGACTCCGCCACCGGCGGTCCGGACCTCGCCCGCAAGATCTTCCCGATCGTCTCGCTGATCACCGAGGACGGCTTCCGCCGGCTCACCGAGGCCGAGGTGTCCGAGATCGCCGTCTCGATCACCGACGAGCGCCTCATCCACCCCAACGGCCCGCAGGCCCCGCTGCTCTAGCCACACCGACCAAGGAAGGGACGACCGCCGGTGTCGACACCGTTCTACGTCTCGCCCCAGCAGGCCATGGCGGACCGCGCGGAGTACGCCCGCAAGGGCATCGCGCGCGGTCGCAGCGTGGTCGTGCTCACCTACGCCGACGGCATCGTCTTCGTCGCGGAGAACACCTCCCGGGCGCTCCACAAGGTCTCCGAGATCTACGACAAGATCGCCTTCGCGGCGGTCGGCCGCTACAACGAGTTCGAGAACCTGCGCATCGGCGGCGTCCGCTACGCCGACCTGCGCGGCTACTCCTACGACCGGGCCGACGTCACCGCCCGCGGCCTGGCCAACGTCTACGCCCAGACGCTCGGCACCATCTTCTCCTCGGTCGGCGAGAAGCCGTACGAGGTGGAGCTGATCGTGGCCGAGGTCGGCCGCACCACGGACGAGGACCAGATCTACCGGCTCACTCCGGACGGCTCGGTCGTCGACGAGAAGAACTACGTGGTGGTGGGCGGCAACGCCGACTCGATCGGCAACTACCTGGGCCAGCGCCACCGCGGCGGGCTCTCGCTCACCGAGGCGGTCAAGGTCGCCGTGGACTCGCTCGCCCGGGACCCGAACGGCGGCAGCCCGCGCACCCTGACCCCGGAGCAGCTGGAGGTGGCGGTGCTGGACCGCCAGCGCTTCCAGCAGCGCAAGTTCAAGCGGATCCTGGGCGGCCAGCTCGCCCGGCTGCTCGACGGCGACCAGTCCGCCGAGACGGACGAGGACGAGAAGCCGGCGGTGAACCCGCCGGGCGACTAGCAGTACCCGGGGAGTCCCGTGCGGCGGTCATCCGCCGTCGTGCGGGACTCCGGTGCCCCTGCGGCGGCCCGGTCGGCGTCGCGGAGGCGGTTTCGGAAAGCTCCAAGCAGAGAATGGATGCCGCATGGACCGCCGAATTTTCGGGCTGGAGAACGAGTACGGCGTCACCTGCACGTTCCGGGGGCAGCGACGGCTGTCACCGGACGAGGTGGCCCGGTACCTCTTCCGCCGCGTTGTCTCCTGGGGCCGCAGCAGCAACGTGTTCCTGCGCAACGGTGCCCGCCTCTACCTCGACGTCGGCTCCCACCCCGAGTACGCCACCCCCGAGTGCGACGACGTGGTCGAGCTGGTGACGCACGACAAGGCGGGCGAGCGCATCCTCGAAGGGCTCCTGGTGGACGCCGAGCGGCGGCTGCACGAGGAGGGCATCGCGGGGGACGTCTACCTCTTCAAGAACAACACCGACTCGGCCGGCAACTCCTACGGCTGCCACGAGAACTACCTGGTGGCCCGGCACGGCGAGTTCTCCCGGCTGGCGGACGTGCTGATCCCGTTCCTGGTGACCCGCCAGCTGATCTGCGGGGCGGGCAAGGTGCTGCAGACCCCGCGCGGCGCGGTGTACTGCGTCAGCCAGCGGGCCGAGCACATCTGGGAGGGCGTCAGCTCGGCGACCACCCGGTCGCGCCCGATCATCAACACCCGGGACGAGCCGCACGCCGACGCCGAGCGCTACCGCCGGCTGCACGTCATCGTCGGCGACTCCAACATGTCGGAGACCACGACGCTGCTCAAGGTCGGCGCCACCGACCTGGTGCTGCGGCTGATCGAGGCCGGCGTGGTGATGCGCGACCTCACCCTGGAGAACCCGATCCGGGCGATCCGCGAGGTCAGCCACGACCTCACCGGCACCCACCAGGTGCGGCTCGCCAACGGCCGGGAGGCCAGCGCGCTGGACATCCAGGAGGAGTACTACACCAAGGCGCTGGAGTTCGCCGACCGCAAGGGCATCAACACCGGCACCATCGCCCGGGTCCTGGACCTCTGGGGCCGCACCCTGGAGGCGGTGCGCACCGAGCGGCTCGACGGGGTGGCCACCGAGATCGACTGGATCATGAAGTACAAGCTCATCGAGCGCTACCGCGAGAAGCACCAGATGAGCATGTCCAACCCGCGGGTCGCCCAGATCGACCTCGCGTACCACGACATCCACCGCCGGCGCGGCCTGTTCTACCTGCTCCAGGGCAAGGGGCAGGCGCAGCGGGTGACCACCGACCTCAAGACCTTCGAGGCCAAGTCGATCCCGCCGCAGACCACCCGGGCCCGGCTGCGCGGCGACTTCATCCGCCGGGCGCAGGAGCAGCGCCGGGACTTCACGGTGGACTGGGTGCACCTGAAGCTGAACGACCAGGCCCAGCGGACGGTGCTCTGCAAGGACCCGTTCCGCTCGGTCGACGAGCGGGTGGAGAAGCTGATCGCGGGGATGTGAGCCCCGTCGTGATCTTCGCGGTGTCCGGCCCCGGTGGTGTCTACCGGGGCCGGACGCGGTCGGGGCATACGCTGTCCGTCGAGTCCGGAGAGCCGACTTTGACCGACAGTTAGGAACGCCGTGCGCCGCACCGCGGGTTTGCTTCTCACCCTGCCCCTGCTGCTGGTGGTCGCCTGCAGCAGTTCCACCAAGGCGACCAGCCCGGCGACGCCCTCGGCGTCCAGCGCGGCCCCCACGGTGCCGGCACCGGTCTCGGAGGCCGCGCCGATGCCGACGCTGTCGGGCGGCGGGTTCGGGAGCAAGGCCACCATCACCATTCCCGACGCCGCGCCGAGCGGCCAGTTCGTCGTCAACACCGTGAGCGAGGGTGACCGCTCGACGGTGAACAAGGGCGACTGGGTGACGGTGAACTACACCGCCAAGGACTGGACCACCGGCAAGGACCTGCCCAGCTCGTACGACGCGGGCGGCAAGCCGCAGCTCTACCAGGCGGGCAGCGGCCAGCTGGTGCCGGCGTTCGACCAGAGCGTGATCGGCAAGAAGGTGGGCAGCCGGCTGCTGGTGGTGGCCCCGCCGGCCGCCGCGTTCGGCAACCAGGGCAACACCCAGCTCGGGGTGGCGCCCGGGGACACCGTGGTGTTCGTGCTGGACATCATGGAGAGCCTGCCGCAGGACTCCACCCTCTCCGGCGCCATGACGCAGCCGCCGGCGACGATGCCGCAGGTCAAGGACAACGGCAAGGCCCCCGTCACGATCACCATCCCGGCCGGGCAGGCGCCGCCCGCCGACCTCCAGCAGGCGGTGCTGATCAAGGGGGAGGGCAAGCAGGTGAAGGCCGGGCAGACCCTGGTCGTCCAGTACACCGGTGTGCTGTGGAGCAACGGCCAGCAGTTCGACTCCTCGTGGAGCCACGGGGGCGCGCAGGCGCTGCAGATCGGCACCGGCAGCGTCATCGAGGGCTGGGACAAGGGGCTGGTCGGCCAGACCATCGGCAGCCGGGTCGAGCTGGTGGTGCCGCCGGCCCTCGGCTACAAGGACCAGGCGCAGGGTGCGGTACCGGCGAACTCGACCCTGGTGTTCGTGATCGACATCCTCGAGGCGGTCTAGGCGTCCAGCCGGACACGGGGCGCGGGACGGGGGACGGGGTCTAGGAAGGTACGGGTGGGATTCCGTACGCTTGGGCGGGCGCTCGCACATGGAAGCGTCCGCCCTCATCCTGACCTGTCATACTGCCCTCGCACTGTGGTAGGCGCCGCCGGCGTCCGGGTAACGGGCGGTAGTGCGACAGCACCCCGGCGCTCACCACGCCGGCCGTAGACCTCGAAGACCTCGTGGCGAGATGGATGGGGAGTCATGTCTGAGAAAGCGTCGAGCCCGGGCGGTGCCGGCACTGCGAGCGGGAACTCCGGCGGCGACCCGGCCGACTCGCGGCCCGGCGGCCCGCTGCCGGGCGACGGCGAGTCGATCGTCGTACCGCCGTCGATCCTGAAGCAGCAGGCCGGCTGGGCCCAGCCCGGTGAGGCCCCGCGGCGGACCGGCGGGACGAAGACCGACGAGACCCCGCAGATCTTCGCGTCCACCGTGCGCCGGCAGGACACCTCGGAGGCCGGGTACGACGAGAACCCGCCCGGGGTCGGCAAGCTCGGTGTGATCCTCGGCACGGTGCTCGCCGTGCTGCTGGTCGGCAGCGGCGTCACGCTGTACATGGTGAACAAGGACGGCTCGAAGAGCGACAGCGCCGCCGCGAAGCCGGAGGCGACCAAGAGCGCGCCGCCCGCGCCGTCCGCCGAGCCGGTGCCGCCGATCAAGGACACCGCCAAGGTGCTGCCGACGATCACCGGCGAGTTCGGCAAGAAGGCCGGCATCGAGGTGCCCGCCGAGCAGGCCGACGGCTCCTTCGTGGTCAAGGTGCTCTCCGAGGGCAGCGGCGCCAAGGTCGAGAAGAACTCCTGGACCTCGGTCGACTACACCGCCAAGGACTGGACCACCGGCAAGGACATCCCCAGCTCGTACGACGACAAGGGCAAGCCGCAGATCTTCCAGGCCGGCACCGACGCGCTGATCCCGGCGCTCGACCAGGCCGTGGTCGGCAAGAAGGCCGGCAGCCGGATCATGGTGGTGGCCCCGCCGGCCGCCGCGTTCGGCGCCCAGGGCAACCCGAACATGTCGATCGGCGCCAAGGACAACCTGGTGTTCGTCATCGACATCCGCAACACCAACGCGCCCGACGCGGTGGTCAGCGGTACCGTGACCCCGCCGCCCGCGGACTTCCCGCAGGTGAAGGACAACGGCAAGAAGCCGGCCGAGATCACCCCGGTGAAGGGCGCGGCCGACCCGACCGAGCTGAAGACCCACGTCCTGATCAAGGGCACCGGCCCGAAGGTCGAGAAGGGCGAGAAGGTCGTCGTCCAGTACACCGGCGCGCTGTTCAAGGACGGCAAGGTCTTCGACTCCTCGCTGAGCAAGGGCCAGGCGTTCTCCTTCCCGGTCGGCGGCGGTCAGGTCATCGCGGGCTGGGACCAGGGCCTGGAGGGCCAGACGGTCGGCAGCCGGGTCGAGCTGGTCATCCCGGCCTCGCTCGGTTACGGGGACAAGGGCCAGGGCGACATCCCGGCCAACGCCACCCTGGTGTTCGTGGTCGACATCCTGGACGCCGGTCAGGGCTGATCCACTTTCGGGTGACAATGGTGTGCGTGTGACCTTCGGGCGGGCCGCGTGGCCCGAGCCCGGACGGGCGGCGGGCGCCCGTACCGTGGTCCGGGAACGGACCGGTGCGGGCGCCCGCCGCTTGGTCATGGATGGAACCAATCCGAGAAGAGGCAGTTGTGAGCAACAAGACGAAGCCGGAGATCGACTTCCCGATCGGTGACCCGCCGGCCGAGCTGAAGATCCGCGACATCGAGGTCGGCACCGGCGAGGAGGCCAAGCCGGGTCAGGTCGTCGAGGTGCACTACGTCGGCGTCACCTTCTCGACCGGCGAGGAGTTCGACGCCAGCTGGAACCGCGGCTCCAGCTTCAAGTTCCCGCTGGGCGCCGGCCGCGTCATCAAGGGCTGGGACCAGGGCGTCGTCGGCATGAAGGTCGGCGGCCGCCGCGAGCTGACCATCCCGGCGCACCTGGCCTACGGCAACCAGTCGCCGACCCCGGCCATCCCGGCGGGCTCGACCCTGATCTTCGTGGTCGACCTGCTGAGCGTCTGAGCCGCTCCCGGCCGGTCGTGACCGAGGGCCGCACCCCCGCCCCGGGGGTGCGGCCCCGCGCGTTTCCGGACTCGGCTTTTGCACTGCGTACCGCTACCGGTACGGTCGGTCCCGCCGGGCCGAGAGCGCCCGGCGGGCGCACCCCGCGCGCGGCGCGGCACACCGGAAGGGTCAGCGATGGCGATCGCCAAGGCAGAGCGGCTGATGAATCTCGCCCTGTGCCTGATGAACACCAGACGTCCGCTCTCCAAGAAGGAACTGCGGGAGTCCATCGAGGCGTACCGCGAGGCCTGGCAGAACAGCAGCGAGGACGCCTTCAACCGGATGTTCGAGCGGGACAAGGACGACCTGCGCGAACTCGGTCTGGTCATCGACGTGGACGAGAACGCCCTCGACGGCGAGCTCGGCTACCTCGCCCGCGCCGACCGCAACCGCCTGCCGGAGATCGCCCTCGACGCCGAGGAGGCCGCCGCGCTCACCCTCGCCGCCCGGGTCTGGCAGCAGGCCAAGATGTCCGGTGCGGCCAGCGGCGCCCTGCAGAAGCTGCGCGCGGCCGGCGTCCCGTTCACCGAGACCGAGGGCCGCACCGCCCTCGAACCGCGCATCCCCGCCCGCGAGGCCGCGTTCGAGCCGCTGCTCACCGCCGCCCGGGACCGCCGTCCGGTCACCTTCGAGTACCGCAAGGCCGGCGCCGCCGCCGTCGAGCAGCGCACCGTCGAGCCGTGGGCGCTGGAGTGCTGGCGCGGCCACTGGTACCTGGCCGGCTGGGACCGCGACCGCGGCGACGCCCGGGTGTTCCGGCTCAGCCGGATCACCGGCCGGGTCAAGGCGCGCGCCGGTGCCTTCCTGGGCACCGTCCCCGAGCACGTCGACGTCCGCGCCACCGTGGCCAAGTTCGCCGGCGAGGGCGCGACCGCGACCGCCACGGTGCGGGTCCGCCGCGGGGCCGGCTTCCCGCTGCGCACCAAGGCGCTGGACACCCGGCGGGCCGACGACGGCTGGGACGAGCTGGAGATCCCGTACGGCAACGGGCTGGGCGCCGACCTGGCCGAGTTCGGGCCGGACGTGCTGGTGCTCGGGCCGGAGGAGCTGCGTGCGGACGTGATCGAGCGGCTGCGCGCGGTGGCCGGCGCTGTTGAGGGAATCGAGGGAGTGCGGGCATGAGCAACGCGATCGACCAGACCCGGCGGATGCTCTCGCTGGTCACCTACCTGCGCGAGCGCCCGGGCGCCGAGGTGGCCGAGGTGGCCCGCGCCTTCGGGATCACCGAGCGCGAGCTGATCGGCGACCTCAACGTGCTGCCGATGTGCGGCACCAGCTTCCGCGGCGGCGACCTGCTCGACATCGACACCGACGGCGAGCGGATCTGGTGGCACAACGTGGACGACGTCGCGCAGCCGCTGCGGCTGGCCGCCGACGAGGCCACCGCGCTGCTGGTCGCCGCCCGCGCGGTGGCCGGCCTGCCGGGCCTGCGGGCCGGTGACCGGGAGGCGCTGACCCGGGCCGTCGCCAAGATCGAGAACGCCGCCGGGGACAGTGCCGAGGGCAGCGCCCGGGTCGGCGTCACCTTCGAGGCCGAGAGCCACGTCTTCGCCGACATCGACCGCGCGCTCAGCGAGGGCCGCCGGCTCTGGCTGCGCTACTACTCGCACGGCCGCGGCGGCATGACCGAGCGCGAGGTCGATCCGATCCGGCTGCTCACCGAGGGCCACACCTACCTCGAGGCCTGGTGCCGCACCTCCGAGGACCACCGGATGTTCCGGCTCGACCGGGTCGCCGAGATCAGGGTGCTGGACGTCCCCTCCGACCCGCCGAGGCGGGAGCCGCGCGACCTGTCCGGCGGGCTGGTCAACCCGTCCGCCGACGACCCCGAGGTGGTGGTCGAGGTGACCTCCGGCGGGCGCTGGGTCGCCGAGTACTACACCCACGACCGCGCCGAGGAGCTGCCCGACGGCGGCCTGCGGATCACCCTGCGCAGCGCCGACCCGTCCCAGCTGCGCCCGTTGGCGCTGCGGCTGGGCCGGGACGGCCGGATCGTCTCGCCGCCGGAGCTCGCCGAGCAGGCGCGTTCGGCGGCGCTGGAGGCGCTGGCCGCCTACGGGGAGGGGCTGGTCTGAGCCGTGGAGCCCGGTACCAGGTTCAAGGTGTACTGCTCGGAGTGCCGGGAGAAGGTGGAGCTGCCCGCCGAGGAGTTCCGGCTCACCTTCGGCAGGACGCCGACGCAGGCGCACTACAGCTTCGGCTGCCCGCTTTGCGGGGCCTCGGTGCGCAAGCCGGCCGGGGAGAAGATCGTCACGGCGCTGACCGGCGCCGGGGTGCGGACCATGCGGCTGGTGCCGGCCGAGGGCTGAGGCGGGCCGCGGGGGAGTGACGGCCGGGGCGGTCGATAGGGTGGTGGGCATGTCCTGGATGCTCGTCGCCGCCGTCCTGCTCGTCACCGCCGGTCTGCTGGTCCTCGGTGTCCTCGCGATCCGGGTCTGGCTGGACGTGCGGGCGCTGGCGAAGGGGGTGGACGCCGCCTCGCGCGCGCTGGCGGAGGCGGCCGGCGACCTCGCGGCGGCGGTGCCCGGGCGCTGACGTGTCGCCCGGCACATCGGGCCGCCGGCGGGTACGGGGGCTGCTGCGTGCGGCGTCGGGCGCGTTACGCTCTCAGATGGCTCCTGCACCTTGCGGCCGGGGGCCGCTGTCCTGTTCGGGCGGCCGTCGTCAGGGCGTTACCCGCCGCGGTTACCATCCCCGCAGCGGGCGGCCCGCCGGTGCCGCCGTGACTGAAGGTGGGCGAGTATGCGGGTCTCGGGGACCGCGATCATGGTGATCGTGGTTTTTGCCATTGTGCTCTTCGGTGCCAAGCGACTGCCGGACCTGGCGCGCTCGCTCGGCCAGTCGCTGCGGATCCTGAAGAGCGAGGCCAAGGCGATGAAGTCGGACGGCGCGGACGGTGCCGCCGAGCCGGCCCCGCGGACCGCGGTCACCGAATCCGCCCCGGTGAAGACCATCCAGTCCGCGCCGGGGGCGTCCGCGACCGCCCGGCCGGTGGCGGAGCAGTCCGCGCCGACGGGGACGGACGGCGGACCGCGCTGAGCGGCCCGGCGCACCCGCGTCGCGCGGGGGCACGCGAAGCCCGCGACGCACGCGACGCATGGCGACGCACGCGACCACTGGAGGCCCGCCGACCGGCGGGCCTCGACGCACGAGTTGAGGACCGGGGTTGAGCAAGCTCTCCAAGGCGTCGAAGGCGCCCAAGGATCCTGAGGGGCGGATGGCCCTCGCCGACCACCTGCGGGAACTGCGGAACCGCGTGGTCAAGTCGGTCCTGGCGATCGTGCTGTTCACGATCGTCGCGCTGATCTACCACAAGCACCTCGAATCGCTCCTCCTGAAGCCGATTCCGCAGTGCGACAAGTCGAACGCGGCGGAGTTCCACGGCCGCTGTGCGCAGGTGTCGACCGTCGGCCTCACCGCCGGTTTCAACTGGATGCTGAAGGTCGCGCTGACGGCCGGCGTGGTCGCCGCCGTGCCGGTCTGGCTGTACCAGCTCTGGGCCTTCGTGGCGCCCGGTCTGCACAAGCACGAGCGCAAGTACACGATGATCTTCATGGCCTGCGGCGCGCCGCTGTTCCTGGCCGGCGTGGGCTGCGCGTTCCTGGTGATGCCGACCACGGTCGAGGTGCTGATCTCGTTCAGCCCGACCGAGACCACCCCGATCCTGCCGCCCGACGACTACTTCGACATCGCCACCCGGATGGTGCTGGTCTTCGGCCTCGCCTTCGAGTTCCCGCTGCTGCTGGTGATGATGAACATGGTCGGCATGGTCACCGGCAAGCGGCTGCTGGGCTGGTGGCGCGGCATGGTGATGGCCATCACCGTGTTCGCCGCCTTCGCCACGCCGAGCGCCGACCCGGTCAGCATGCTGGTGCTGGCCGCGCCGATCTGGGCGCTGTACTTCATCGCCGTCGCCATCGCGCTGGTCAACGACAAGCGCCGGGCCCGCCGCGACCCGGACCTCGCGCTGGACGACGAGGAGGCCTCGCACCTGGACCTCTCGGTGCAGCCGGTGGAGCGGACGGAGGCCGTGGAGGCGTCCGGCGCGCCGTTGGCCGGCGCCCCGGTGCCGGCCGCGCGCCACGAGCAGATGGACGACATCACCTGAGTCGTCGCGCCGCCCCGAGGCCCCGGCCCGCCGCATCCCGGCGGGCCGGGGCTTTCGCGTGGGGGCGGGTCGCCCACGGGTCCGGTCGTCGCACGGGACCGGTCGTCGCGGGCCCGGTCGTTCCGCGGGGCGGTCTTGGCAGCCGTGATGGCATGTGACATATTACTGGCGTGGACCAGCATCAGAGACCTCCCCTGGACGTCGTCGTGGTCGGGGCCGGCGTCGTCGGAGCCGCCTGCGCGTACTACGCCGCCCGCGCCGGACTGGCCGTCGCCGTGGTCGACCGCGGCCCGGTCGCCGGCGGCACCACCGGGGCCGGCGAGGGCAACCTGCTGGTCTCCGACAAGGAGCCGGGGCCCGAACTCGACCTCGCCCTCCTCTCCACCCGGCTCTGGCGCGAGCTCGCCGAGGAGTTCGGCACGGCCGTCGAGTACGAGCCCAAGGGCGGCCTGGTGGTCGCCGCCACGCCCGCCCGGCAGGACGCCCTGCGCGCCTTCGCCGCCGAGCAGGCGGAGGCCGGCGTCACCGCCGAGGAGATCCCCGGCGAACGGCTGCGCGAGCTCGAACCGCACCTGGCCGCCGGGCTGGCCGGCGGCTTCCTGTACCCGCAGGACGCCCAGGTCCAGCCCGCCCTGGCCGCCGCCCACCTGCTGCGCGCCGCCCGCCGCGACGGCGCCGTGCTCCACACCGGCGAGACCGTCCACGAGGTGCTCACCGGGCCGGACGGCGCCGTGCGCGGGGTGGTGACCGACCGGCGCCGGCTGGCGGCGCCCGCCGTGGTCAACGCGGCCGGCACCTGGGGCGGCGAGCTGGCCGCGCTGGCCGGGGTGCACCTGCCGGTGCTGCCGCGCCGCGGCTTCGTCCTGGTCACCGAACCGCTGCCGAGGATCGTCCGGCGCAAGGTCTACGCCGCCGACTACGTCGCGGACGTGGCCAGCGGCTCGGCCGCGCTGCAGACCTCCGCGGTGGTCGAGGGCACGCCGGGCGGGCCGGTGCTGATCGGCGCCAGCCGGGAGCGGGTCGGCTTCGACCGCACGCTCTCCGTCGAGGTGCTGCACCGACTGGCCGCCCAGGCGGCGGCGCTGTTCCCGGTCCTCGCCACGGTCAGCGTGATGCGCGCGTACCGCGGCTTCCGGCCGTACCTGCCGGACCACCTGCCCGCGATCGGCGCCGACCCCCGGGTGCCCGGGCTGTACCACGCCTGCGGGCACGAGGGGGCGGGCATCGGCCTGGCCCCGGCGACCGGCCTGCTGATCAGCGAGCAGCTCACCGGCAAGGCGCCCGCGCTCGACCTCGCGCCGTTCCGCGCCGACCGGTTCGGGCCCGACGGCGAGGCGTGAACCCGGCCGCGCGCGCGGTGCACCCGGCCGCCCGGCCGCCTGCCGCGGCGCGCCCCCCGTCCAAGCCCACCACCGGAACGGAGAACCCCCTCATGCGCCGAACCCCCGCCGACCTGGTCGGGGCGGAGCCGGAGCCCGCCCACACCATCGAGTTCGACGGCCGGGCCGTGCCCGCGCTGCCCGGGCAGTCGATCGCGGCCGCGCTCTGGGCCGACGGCGTGCTGGCCTGGCGCACCACCCGGGTCGGCGGCCGCCCGCGCGGGGCGTTCTGCGGGATCGGGGTCTGCTTCGACTGCCTGGCCACCGTCGACGGACGGCCCAACCAGCGCACCTGCCTGCTGCCGGCCGAGCCCGGCACCACCGTCACCACCCAGGAGGGCAACGGCCGTGCCGACCTCGCCGTCTGAACCGTCCGCCGCTCCGACGGCCCCGGCCGCGCCCTACGACCTCGCGGTCGTCGGGGCCGGACCGGCCGGGCTCGCCGCCGCGGTCGCGGCCGCCGACCTCGGGCTGCGCTGCGCCCTGGTGGACGCCGGCCCGCGCACCGGCGGGCAGTACTACCGCCACCCCGCGCCCGGCCTCGGCGCCACCCGGCCGGACCGGCTGCACCACGGCTGGTCCGTCTACACCGGCCTGGCCGACCGGCTCGCCGCCCACCGGCGGGCGGGCCGGGTCGACCTCCTGGCCGGGCACCAGGTCTGGGCGCTGGAGCGGGTGGCCGGCGGGCCGTCCGGCGGGGCCTGGGCGCTGCACGCCACCCTCGGGCCGGAGAGCGCCGACCGGGCGACCGTCCGGGCCGGGGCCGTGCTGCTGGCCACCGGCGCGTACGAGCGGCAGCTGCCGTTCCCGGGCTGGACCCTGCCCGGGGTGGTCACCGCCGGCGGCGCCCAGGCCATGCTCAAGGCCGGCCTGGTGCTGCCCGGCAAGCGGATCGTGGTGGCCGGCAGCGGCCCGCTGCTGCTCGCGGCGGCGTCCTCGCTGGTCACCGCAGGCGCCGCGGTGCCCGCCGTGGTCGAGGCCACCGACTACCTCGGCTACGCCCGGCGCCCCGGCGTGCTGGCCGCCGTCCCGGCCAAGCTCGTCGAGGGGGCCGGCCACGGCGCGGCGCTGCTGCGCCACGGCGTCCGGCTGCGCCGTCGCAGCGCCGTCGTCGAGGCGCACGGCACCGACCGGGTCACCGCCGTCACGGTGGCCCGGCTGGACGCCGACTGGCGGCCGGTGCCCGGGACGGAACGGCGGATCGAGTGCGACGCGCTCGCCGTCGGCCACGGCCTGCTGCCGCAGATCGAGCTGGCCACCGAGCTGGGCGCGCGGACCCGGACCACCGCCGACGGCGCGGTCGCGCTCGCGGTCGACGCCCGGCTGCGGACCAGCGTCCCCGGGCTCTGGGCGGCCGGCGAGACCTGCGGGGTCGGCGGCGCGGACCTGGCGATCGCCGAGGGCGAGCTGGCCGCGCACGCGGTGGCCGGGGCCCCGGTGGCCACCGCGCTGCTGCGCCGCCGCGCCCGGCTGCGGGCCTTCGCCGAACTGATGGCCGCGGCGCACCGGCCGGGCCCGGGCTGGCCGGAGTGGCTGCGCCCGGACACCGACGTCTGCCGCTGCGAGGAGGTCCCGGCCGCCCGGATCAGGGAGGCCGTCGACGAGCTCGGCGCCGGAGACGCGCGGACCGTCAAGCTGCTCACCCGGGCCGGGATGGGCTGGTGCCAGGGCCGGATGTGCGGCCCGGCGGTGGCCTGCCTGGCGGGGGGCGGCGAGGCGCGGGCGGACAGCCGTCCGCTGTCCTGCCCGGTACCGCTCGCGCAGCTCGCGGCGAGTGCCGGCACCGACGCGGCGGACGTCGGCGTGGCGGACGCCGACGAGCGGGCCGCGGACGCCGGGCCGGAGGTCTGAGCCGGGGCGCCCGGGGCCGGGAGGGCCGGGGCCGGGCGCCCGAAACGCACGGCGGGGACTCTTGTCTCCACCGCGCGCCGTCTAATAAAATGTCACACCTCACCAAGGAGTCACCTGTGTCCCACACCCCGCACGACACCACCCGGCCCTGGCGCGGCATCATGGTCGCCACCACGATCCCGCTGCGCCCGGACCTCTCCGTCGACTACGACGCCTACGCCGAGCACGTCCGCTGGCTGATCGACTCGGGCTGCGACGGCGTCGTCCCCAACGGCTCGCTGGGCGAGTACCAGACCCTGACCGCCGAGGAGCGCGCCCGGATCGTCGAGGTCGCCGTCGAGGCGGCCGGCGACGGCTCGCGGGTGATGCCCGGCGTCGCCGCCTACGGCAGCGCCGAGTCCCGCCGCTGGGCCGAGCAGGCCGCCGAGGCCGGCGCCGGCTCCGTCCTGCTGCTGCCGCCGAACGCCTACCGCGCCGACCACGCCGCCGTCCGCGCCCACTACGCGGAGGTGGCGAAGGCGGGCCTGCCGATCGTCGCGTACAACAACCCGATCGACACCAAGGTCGACCTCGTCCCGTCGCTGCTCGCCGAACTGCACGCCGCGGGTCACATCGTGGCGGTCAAGGAGTTCAGCGGAGACGTCCGCCGGGCCTACGAGCTCGCCGAGCTGGCCCCCGGGCTGGACCTGCTGATCGGCGCCGACGACGTGCTGCTGGAGCTCGCCCTGGCCGGCGCGGTCGGCTGGATCGCCGGCTACCCGAACGCGCTGCCCGAAGCCTCCGTGGCGCTCTACCAGGCCGCCGTCGCCCACGACCTGGAGACCGCGCTGCCGCTCTACAAGGCGCTCCACTCGCTGCTGCGCTGGGACTCCAAGACCGAGTTCGTGCAGGCGATCAAGCTCTCCATGGACATCGCCGGCCGCCCCGGCGGCCCGACCCGGGCGCCGCGCTTCCCGCTCAGCCCGGAGATCGAGGCGGCCGTCCGCGCGGCCACCGAGAAGGCGCTGGCCGAGGGCCTGGCGTAGCGAACGCCCCCGGGTACGGCCGGCTGCGGGGGCAGCCGGCCCGGCCCACCCACCCATCCACTCCACCCGACGGGAGCCACCACCCATGCGCAGCCGCCACGTGTTCCACGCCGTCGACTCGCACACCGAGGGCATGCCGACCCGGGTCATCACCGGCGGATTCGGCGTCATCCCCGGTGCCACCATGGCCGAGCGCCGGGTCCACTTCCAGGAGCACCTGGACCACTTCCGCACCCTGCTGATGTACGAGCCGCGCGGCCACGCCGCGATGAGCGGTGCCATCCTCCAGCCGCCGACCCGGCCGGACGCCGACTTCGGCGTGCTCTACATCGAGGTCTCCGGGCTGCTGCCGATGTGCGGGCACGGCACCATCGGCGTCGCCACCGTCCTCGTCGAGACCGGCATGGTGCCGGTGGTCGAGCCCGTCACCACCGTGCGGCTGGACACCCCCGCCGGGCTGGTGATCGCCGAGGTGCGGGTCGAGAACGGCGCGGCCGAGGCCGTGACCATCCGCAACGTGCCCTCGTACTCGGTGGCACTGGACCGCAAGATCGAGGTGCCCGGGTACGGCACGGTCGGCTACGACCTGGCGTACGGCGGCAACTTCTACGCCATCCTGCCGCTCGCCGAGTTCGGGCTGCCGTTCGAGCGCGAGCGCAAGCAGGAGATCCTGGACGCCGGGCTGGCCCTGATGGACGCCATCAACGCGAGCCCCGACCGGCCGGTGCACCCGGAGGACCCGTCCATCCACAGCTGCCACCACGTCCAGCTGCTCGCCCCCGGCTCCACCGCCGAGCACTCCCGGCACGCGATGGCCATCCACCCGGGCTGGTTCGACCGTTCCCCGTGCGGCACCGGCACCTCCGCCCGGATGGCCCAGCTGCACGCGCGCGGCGAACTGCCGCTCGGGCGGGACTTCCGCAACGACTCCTTCATCGGGACGACCTTCACCGGCCGCCTGGTCGAGGAGACCGAGGTGGCCGGCCGGCCCGCCGTCGTCCCCACCGTCACCGGGCGGGCCTGGATCACCGGCACCGCCCAGTACTTCCTCGACCCGAGCGACCCGTTCCCGGCCGGCTTCCTGCTCTGAAGCCCGCCGCCTCCCCGCCGAACCACCCGAAGGGCACCCTGCTGTGACGATCCGTTCGTACAACCCCGCCGACCCCGCGGACCTCGTCGCCGAGGTGCCCGCGCCCGGTGCCGAGGCCGTCCGGGCCACCGTCGGCCGCGCCCGGGCCGCCCAGCCCGGGTGGCTCGCCGCCGGCGCCGGCGCCCGCTCGGCCGCGCTCACCCGGATCGCCGAGGCGGTCGAGGCCCACGCGGAGGAGCTGGCCGCCCTGGTCGTCCGCGAGGTCGGCAAGCCGCTCGCCGAAGCGCGCGGCGAGGTGGCCCGGACGGTCGCGATCTGGCGCTACTACGCCCAGGCGCCGTACGCGGCGTCGGGTGCCGTGCACGAGACGGCGGCCGGGCCCGGGCTGCTGCTCACCCGCCGCCGCCCGTACGGGGTGGCCGGGCTGATCACGCCGTGGAACTTCCCGCTGGCCATCCCCACCTGGAAGGCCGCCCCGGCGCTGGCCGTCGGCAACGCCGTGGTGCTCAAGCCCTCGTCGGAGGCGGTCGGCTGCGCGCTGCGCCTGGCCGAGCTGGTGGCCGCGGCCGGGCTGCCGGAGGACGTGTTCACCGTGCTGCCGGGCGGCGGCGCGGAGGGCGGGGAGCTGGTCGCCACCGCGGACGTGGTCTCGTTCACCGGCTCCACCGGGGTCGGGCGGCAGGTCGTCCGGAGCGCCACCGAGCGGGGCATCCCGGTCCAGGCCGAACTCGGCGGGCTGAACGCGGCGCTGGTCCTCCCGGACGCCGACATGGACCAGGCCGCCGCCCACCTGGCCGCCGCGATCGCCGGGTACGCCGGGCAGAAGTGCACCGCCACCAGCCGGGTGATCGCGGTCGGCGAGGCGCACGAGCCGCTGCGCGCGGCCCTGGTCAAGGCCCTGGCGCAGGTCGGCGACGACGCGTGCGGGCCGCTGATCAACGCCGCCACGCGGGACGACATCACCGCCGCCGTCGCCTCCGCCCGGGAGGCCGGGGCGGAGGTGCTGGCCGGCGGCGGCGTGCCGCAGCGCACCGGCTGGTACCTCGACCCGACCCTGGTCGCCGACGTGCCGGACGACCACCCGCTGCGGCGCGAGGAGTTCTTCGGCCCGATCGCCGTGCTGCACGCCGCGGCCGACCTGGACGAGGCGATCGCGCTCGCGAACGACACCCCGTACACGCTGTCCGCCTCGGTCCACACCCGCAGCCTGGACGTCGCGCTGGCCGCCGCCGACCGGCTGGACGCGGGCATGATCCGGATCAACGCGCCGTCCAGCGGCGTCGACTTCCACCTGCCGTTCGGCGGTGCCAAGGGCGCGAGCCACGGCGACCGCGAGCAGGGCCAAGCCGCACTGGACTTCTACACCGCGAGCCGCACCGTCAGCGTGCTGCCGGCCGGGGGCGCGTGATGCTGGTACGGACGGTGGACTACCACACGGCCGGCGAACCGTTCCGGATCGTCCTGGACGGCGTGCCGGTCATCCCCGGGGACGGCGTCGCCGAGCGCCGGGCCATCGCCCTCGGCGCGGGCGGCACGGCCACCGCGCCCCGCCCGAGCGCGCTCGACCGGGTGCGGCAGCTGCTCACCCGGGAGCCGCGCGGCCACGCCGGGATGTACGGCGGGTTCCTGGTGCCGCCGGACGACGACGAGGCGCACCTCGGCGTGCTGTTCTGGCACAAGGACGGCTACTCGACCGCCTGCGGCCACGGCACCATCGCGCTCGGCGCCTGGGCCGTGGACTCCGGACTGGTCGCGGCCCCCGACGACGGGGTGGCGCGGGTGCGGATCGACGTCCCGTCCGGGCGGGTCACCGCCCTGGTCCACCGCTCGGGCGGCCGGACCACCGGCGTCACCTTCCGCAACGTGCCGGCCGTCGTCAGCGCGCTCAAGCTGGTGGTGGAGACCTCGCGGGGCGTGGCGGAGGTCGCCGTCGCGCACGCCGGCGCCTGCTACGTCTCGGTGCCGGCCGCCGCGCTGGGCCTGGCGGTCGAGCCCGGCCTGCTGCCCGAACTCACCGCCGCCGGGCGGGAGATCCGGGCCGCGCTGGCCGACTCGCCGGCCGTGCGGCACCCGACCGACCCGCTGCTCTCCGGCGTCTACGGCGTCATCCTGTACGACGAACTGGAGTCCGCCGGCGGGTGGGTGAACCAGCGCAACGTCACCGTCTTCGCCGACGGCCAGATCGACCGTTCGCCGTGCGGCTCCGGCACCTCGGCCCGGCTCGCCGTCCTGGCCGCCGAGGGCCGGCTCGGGCCCGGCGAGGAGCTGCGGCACGAGTCGGTGATCGGCACGGTCTTCACCGGCCGGATCCGCGAGGGCGGCGACCCGCTCGGCGCCGGCGTGGTCACCGAGGTCACCGGCACCGCCCACCGCACCGGCGAGCACGGTTTCGTGCTGGAGCCGGACGACGCGCTGGGCACGGGGTTCCTGCTGTGACCGGCCGGAGCGAGGGTGCCGCCCTCGACGCGCCCGCCTTTGAACCGCCTGCCCTCGACGCACCTGCCCTGGGCGCACCTGCCCTCGACGCACCTGCCCTGGGCGTACCTGCCTTGGGCGCACCCGGCGGTGACGCGGTCGTGGGTGACGCGGTCGCCGGTGACGCGGCCGTCGGTGCCGCACCCACACTGCCCGGCGCGGCCGCTGAGCCGCTCCAGTGCGCCGCGCCGGGTGTACGCCCACCGGGCGCCCTCGGGCTGACGCCCGGGCAGGCGGCCGAGGCGATCGAGCGGGTGCTGCTGGAGGGGCTGGACCCGGAGGCGGCGCCCGCCCGGTCGGCGGTGCGGGTGCCGGCGGGGGAGCTGCTGCTGATGCCGGCCGCCTCCGCCGCGTACGCCGGGGTGAAGATCGCCGGGGTGGCCCCGGCCAACCCCGCCGCCGGACTGCCCCGGATCACCGGCAGCTACCTGCTGATGGACGGTCCGACGCTGCAGCCGGTCGCGCTGCTCGACGGCGCGGCGCTCACGGCGCTGCGCACGCCCGCGGTCACCGCCGTCGCGCTCTCCCGGCTGGCGGCCCCGGACGCCGCGCACCTGGTGCTCTTCGGTACCGGCCCGCAGGCGTACGGACACCTGGACGCGCTGCTCGCCGTCCGGCCGCTGACCCGGGTCACCGTGGTGGCCCGCAGCGAGGCGCCCGCCGAGGCGCTCGTCCGGTACGCGCGGGCGCTGGGCCTCGCGGCGGCGGTGGGGACGCCCGCCGCGGTGGCGGAGGCCGACCTGGTGGTCTGCTGCACCACCGCGCGCACCCCGCTGTTCGACGGCGCGCTGGTGCCCGACCACGCCGCCGTGGCGGCGGTCGGCTCGCACGAGCCGGACGCGCGCGAGGTGGACGGGGTGCTGGTCGGCCGGGCCGAGCTGTACGTCGAGGCGCGGGCGGCCGCGCTGAGGGAGGCCGGGGACCTGCTGATGGCGGGCGTCACGGGGGCCGAGGTGCTGTGGAACCTCGCCGAGTTGGTGCGCGGCGAGGTCCCGGTGCCGAGCGGCCGGCCGCGGTTCTTCAAGAGCGTCGGGATGGCCTGGGAGGACCTCGCCGTCGCGGCCGAGGCGCACCGGCGCGGGCTCTGAGGAGGGCTCCGGAAGGGTTCAGTCGCCGAGGAACATCAGCCAACTGCCGGGCGTGTGGGCGCACTTGGCGAGCAGCTCGGCGAGGTCGCGGACGGCCGCCCGCGGCGGCTCGGTGGCGCACCGGGGGAGCAGGGCGGCCGTCTCGGCGAGGGCGGCGCCGGCGTCCTGCTCGTTGAAGAGCGTGTCGCCGTACGGGTCGACCCGGCCGAGCCGGTGGTCGGTGGCGTGGGCGGCCAGCGCGGCGGCCAGCGCGTCGCCGTGGCCGGTCGACAGGTGCAGCAGGGTGGCCGGCTTCTTCCGGCTGCCGGGCGGGCGGCGGTCGTAGAGGGCGAGTTCGATTCCCACGTGCGGCTCCTCCGGCTGCTGTCGGGCGTGGTGTCGCAGGGCCGGGCCGGAAGCCGCGGCCGGTGTGGCGGGAAGGGATCCCCCGCCGCACCGGCCGCTTTCCGCGTTCCCGGGGCTGGCCTAGCGGTAGGTGTCGATCAGGCGGGCCAGGTGCTTGCCGGTGAGGTGCAGCGGGTCCTCGCTGCGGGTGACCTGGGCGGCCAGTTCGGCGCCTTCGAGGGTGTTGATGACGGTGGCGGCGAGTTCGCGGGCGTCGTCCGCCCCGAGGCCGGCCGTGCGCAGCTTCTCCTCGACGATGGCGCGCCAGTTGGCGAACGCCGCCACGACGGCCTGCTCGATCACCGGGGCGCGGCCGACCGTCTCCAGCGCGGTGCTGGTGATCGGGCAGCCGTCCTGCCAGTCGGAGGCGCGCAGGGCCTCGGCGAGCAGCCGGGTGCAGGCGGTGATCGCCTCGGCCGGGTCCGGGGAGGCGCCCAGCCCTTCGCGGAGCAGTTCGGCGAACTCCTGGTCGCCGTGCCGGATCGCCTCGGCGGCCAACTCCTGCTTGCCGCCCGGGAAGAAGTGGTAGACGGAGCCGAGGGTGGCCTCCGCCTCGCGCGAGATCTGCTTGATTCCGGTGCCCTCGTACCCCTGGCGCTGCAGCAGCCGCGAGGTGGCCCGGACGATCCGCTCGCGGGTGCCGGTGGTCGTCGTCTTCACGCGGTGAGTCTAGCCGACGGACTGAATAGAGCGTTCGTTCCAGAGTCGTGCTAGCTTCTTCCTGGATAGAGCGTTCGTTCTAGTGGAGGGGGATCCCCATGTCCGTCGCGCAGCAGCACTCCGACAAGGCGCCCGTCACCGTGATCGGCCTCGGGCCGATGGGGCGGGCGATGGCCGGCGCGTACCTGGACGCCGGCCACGCCGTCACGGTCTGGAACCGGACCGCCGCCCGGGCCGACGAGCTGGTCGCCCGCGGCGCCGTCCTGGCGCCGAGCGCCGAGGCCGCCGTCGCCGCCAACGAGCTGGTGGTGCTCAGCCTCACCGACTACGACGCGGTGTTCGCGGTGCTCGACGCGGCCGCGGGCGCACTGGCCGGGAAGGTCGTCGTCAACCTCAGCTCGGACACCCCGGAACGGGCCCGCGAGGCCGCCCGCCGGCTCGCCGCGCTGGGCGCGGGCCATCTCACCGGCGGGGTGCAGACGCCACCCTCGGGCATCGGCAAGCCCGAGTCGTCCACCTTCTACAGCGGCCCGGTCGAGCTGTTCCAGCGGCACCGGGTCACCCTGGAGGTGCTAACCGGCGCCGACTACCGGGGCGACGACCCGGGCCTGGCCCAGCTGTACTACCAGATCCAGATGGACCTGTTCTGGACCTCGCTGGCCGGCTACCTGCACGCCACCGCCGTGGCCGAGGCGAACGGCATCCCGGCCGACGAGTTCCTGCCGTACGCCTCCTCGACGGCCGCCTCGATGCCCGGGTTCCTGGAGTTCTACGCGCCCCGGATCGCGGCCGGGCGGCACGAGGGGGACGTGGACCGGCTCGCCATGGGCCTCGCCAGCGTCGAGCACGTCCGGCACACCGCGGAGGCCTCCGGCGTGGACGGCGGGCTGCCCGGACTGCTGGCCGACCACTTCCGGCGCGGGGTGGCCGCGGGGTACGGCGACGCCAGCGTGACCAGCCTGGTCGGACTGTTCCGGCAGGTGTGACGGGATCTCCCGCAGGAAGTGGGCCGCCGGCCGTTGTCACGGCCGGCGGCCGCTGCCACGATGGGCTCCGACATCGGCGGGAGCCGCTGACGGATCATCCGAATCACGGACTGTTGCATGCTCAACGTAACGTGACATTGTACGCTGGTGTTCTGCAACCACCCGGAGGAACACCATGTCCGACCTGAAACCCCGCACCCTGATCTCCGTCCAGGAGCGGCTGCGCGACCAGGTCGCCCACGCGCTCCGCGCCGCCCTGATCTCCGGTGAACTGCGCCCCGGCGTGGTCTACTCCGCGCCCGCCCTCGCCGCCGACTTCGGCGTCTCCGCCACCCCCGTCCGCGAGGCCATGCTCGACCTCGCGCGCGAGGGCCTGGTCGAGGCCGTCCGCAACAAGGGCTTCCGGGTCACCGAGCTGACCGAGCGCGACCTCGACGAGTACACCGAGATCCGCGCCCTGATCGAGATCCCCACCGTCGGCCGGGTCACCCGCACCGCCACCGCCGAACAGCTGGAGCGGCTGCGCCCGCAGGCCGAGGCGATCGTCGCCGCCGCCCGCAAGCACGACCTGATCGGCTACCTGGAGGCCGACCGCCAGTTCCACCTCGACCTGCTCGGCCTGGCCGGCAACGCCCACCTGGTCGAGGTCGTCGGCGACCTGCGCAAGCGCTCCCGGCTCTACGGCCTCACCCGGCTCGACCAGGCCGGCGAACTCGTCACCTCCGCCGAGGAGCACCTGGAGCTGCTCGACCTGATGCTCTCCGGCGACGCCGACGCGGCCGAGGCCTGCATGGCCCGCCACCTCGGCCACGTCCGCTCGCTGTGGGCGGAGGGCCAGGGCGAGGCGGAGGAGCCCCGCCCGGCCCTGAAGCTGCGGGCCCGGTAGAGGGTCAAACCACTCGTTCGGGTGAAGACTGAAGATCGGGCGCCAGAATGGGGCCGGGTTCTACGATGATGCTCTCGACATCGGCAGCCAGGAGGAAATCCATGTCCGCCGCAGCGGTGGAAGAACCCATGGAGCAGCCGACGCTGCTCGAAGCCGCCGAGCTGATCTCCAACCAGCTCCCCGGCCACCGGGTCGAGATCATCGGGAGCCAGATCACCGTGACGCCGCCGCCGAACGTCCGACACGGTCGGTCGCTGACCAAGCTCATGCGTGTGTTGTTCGAGGCAGGTCTCGACGATGATGAGACCGAGGTCATTCAGAACGTCGGTATCTGGCTGCCGGAGGGGCCGTCGGACTACGCCATCCCTGACCTGGCAGTCCTCGACGCGAACAGCGATGACCACCTGATCGAGTACAACTGCTATGACCCGGCTGTTTTCCGTCTCGTGGTGGAGGTGACCTCCTCCAATCACAGCGACGACCTCAAGAAGAAGCCCGCCGCCTACGCCTCCGCCGGCGTGCCCGTCTACGTCATCGTGGACCGGACGAACGAGCGGGTGATGGTGCTGACCGAGCCGCAGGACGGCGAGTACCGCGTGCACGCCGTCCACCACCCCGGGCAGACCTTCACCCTTCCGGACTCGATCGGGGCGTCGGTGACGCTGAAGGTGGACGACGTGCTGGCGACCAAGAAGTAGGTCAGGCTGCCGCCGGCACCGTCAGCCTTCCGTCGTGGACCTCGGCCACCTGGTCGACCGCGGTGAGGTGGGTGCGGTCGTGGGTGACCAGGACGGTGGCGGTGGCGCGGCGGTGGGTGAGGTCGGTGATGAGGTCGAGGACGGCGGCGCCGCGTTCGTGGTCGAGGGCACTGGTGGGCTCGTCGACCAGCAGCACCGTGGGGTCGTTCATCAGGGCGCGGGCGATGTTGACGCGCTGGCGCTGACCGCCGGAGAGCTGGTGCGGGCGGCGGGCGGCCTGGTCGCGCAGGCCGACGGCGTCCAGGAGTTCCAGGGCCCGGGGGCGGGCGGCGCGCGGGGAACCGCCGCCGAGGTGGGCCATCACCTGGAGCTGTTCGACGGCGGTGAGCGAGGGCAGCAGGTTGGCCTGCTGGAAGACGATGCCGATCCGGTCCCGGCGCAGCGCGGTCAGCTCCGCGCGGTTCAGGCCGCCGGTCTCGACGCCGTCCACCACGACCCGGCCGGAGTCCGGGGCGATCAGCGTCGCGGCGACCGCCAGCAGGCTGGACTTGCCGGAGCCGGACGGGCCGACCACGGCCGTGATCGAGCCCTTGGGGACGGTGAGCGAGACCTCGTCCAGCGCGGTCAGCCGGCCGTCGCCGTCCGGGTAGGTGAGGGTGATGCGGTCCAGGTGCAGGCTCATCGGGCGCTCCCCAGGGCGGTCAGCGGGTCGACGGAGGTGATCCGCCGGATGGACAGGGCGGCGCCGACCGCGCCGAGCGCGATCATCACGGCGGCCGGCAGCAGGACGGTCGGCGCGTCCAGGACGAACGGCACCGCGGAGCCGATCAGCGCCCCGGCGCCGACCGCGATCGCGGTGCCCACGGCGGTGCCGAGGACCAGCAGCAGCACGGCCTGGCCGAGGGCGTCCCGCAGCAGGTAGCGGGTGGAGGCGCCGAGCGCCTTCAGCACGGCGATGTCGCCGCTGCGCTGGATCGTCCAGACGGTGAAGAAGGCGCCGATCACCAGCGCCGAGATGGCGAACAGGAAGCCGCGCATCAGCTGCAGCGAGCCGTTCTCCGAGGTGTAGGAGCCGATCGCGGCGAGCGCGTCCTCGCGACCGCGGGTCTCCGTGCCGAAGCGGGCGTCCCCGGCGGCGAGGTCCGCGCCGGAGCCCGTGGTCAGGGCGATCACGGTGGCGTGCCCGGCGCCGCCCGGGGCGATCCGCTGCCAGTCGGCGAGGCTGGTCCAGACGACCGGGGTGTGGCTGTACGAGGCGTCGCCGGACACCGCGGCGACCTGCAGCGGGTGACCCGCCAGGGTGAAGGCCGCCCCGGGGCGCAGCCCGCCCAGGTCCTCGGCGGCGGTCTCCGAGAGCACCGCCCGACCGGGCGCGACCGCCGAGCCCTGCGGGGCCAGCCCGGAGTCGTCCGGGACGCCGAACGCGGAGAGCGCGGCGGTGCGCTGCCCGGCGGCCGCCTTGGTGGTGGTGATGCCGAGCGGCTGCGCGGCCGTGACCCCCGGCTGCCGCGCCCAGCCCTGCCACTGCTCGGGCGTGACCTGGGAGTCGGTGAAGGAGAGCTTCTGACCGTCGGCGGGCTCGGAGAAGACCAGGTGGTCGGCGGGCAGCCCGGTGATCGCCGAGACGTTCTGCCGGCCCAGCCCCGCGGTCAGGCCGGAGAGCAGGCCGACCAGCACGGTGATCAGCACGATGACGGTTCCCATCAGGGCGAACCGCCCCTTGGCGAACCCCAGGTCCCTCCAGGCGACGAACACGACCGGCCTCTCCTTCTGCTCCTCGGCGGCAACGGTCACCACGGTCGTGGAGACGGGGCCGTCGGCGCATCGCACCGGGGATTGCATCCGCGGCATCAAAGGGCAGATGCGGAGTTCAACCTTTTGATTGATGCCTGGCGGGCGCGACGGACCCTAGGCTGGACGGATGGCGACCGAACGATCCCGCACCACCCCCGTCGCCCGCGTACTCCAGGTCTGCCTGCACCTGCTCGTGGCGGGCCTGCTCGCGCTCGCCGTCGTCCGGGCCGCCGTCGGGCGGGGCGGCGAGGTGGCCGCCGTGACCGCCGCCGCCACCGCGATGGCCGCCGTCTACGCCGTCGGGCCGCTGGTCGGTGCCGTCCGGCGGTCCCGGCGGGCGGCGGGGCTCTGGCTGGCGCTGCTCGGCGTCACCTGGGCCGGCGTGCTGGTCGCCACCCAGGACGGGGTCTGGCTGGCCTTCCCGCTGTACTTCCTGGAGCTGCACCTGCTCGGCCGGCGGGGCGGGCCGGTGGCCGTCGGGCTCACCGCCGCCGCGGCCATCGCCGGCTGGTCCTGGCACCAGCACACCGTCAGCCTCGCCGCCGCCATCGGGCCCGCGCTCGGCGCGGCCGTCGCCACCGCCACCGTGCTCGGCTACCAGGCGCTCTACCGGGAGAGCGAGGAACGGCGCCGGCTCATCGACGAGCTGACCGCCGCCCGCGCCGACCTCGCCGCCGCCCACCACACGGCCGGTGTGCTGGCCGAGCGCGAACGGCTCGCCCGGGAGATCCACGACACCCTCGCCCAGAGCCTCTCCAGCATCCAGCTGCTGCTGCGCGCCGCCCAACGGGCCCTGCCCGAGCGGACCGAGGCCGCCGCCGACTACGTCGAACAGGCGCGCCAGGCCGCCCAGGACAACCTGGCCGAGGCCCGGCGCTTCGTCCGCGCGCTCGCCCCGGCGGACCTGGAGGGGGCGTCGCTGCCGGTCGCCCTGGAACGCCTGTGCGCCACCACCACGGCGCACAGCGGCCTGCCCGTCCGGCTGCACGTCTCCGGCGACCCGGTGCGGCTGCCGGTGCCGCAGGAGGTCGCGCTGCTGCGGATCGC
This sequence comes from Kitasatospora sp. NPDC127111, assembly GCF_042677465.1. Taxonomy (NCBI): domain Bacteria; kingdom Bacillati; phylum Actinomycetota; class Actinomycetes; order Kitasatosporales; family Streptomycetaceae; genus Kitasatospora; species Kitasatospora sp. NPDC127111. The sequence continues at coordinate 10,894 of NZ_JBHXTG010000048.1, read as the reverse complement.
GCAGTCCGCGCTCGGCAACGCGGTGCGCCACGCCGAGGCCTCGCACGCCGAGGTCACGCTCAGCTACATGGAGGGCGAGGTGGCGCTGGACGTCTTCGACGACGGGACCGGGTTCGACCCGGCGGCGGTGGCCGCGGGCGCGGGCACGACCGCCGGGGAGGGCGGGTTCGGGCTGCCGTCCATGCGGGCCAGGGCGCGGGCGCTGGGCGGTACCTTCACGGTTGAGTCCGCACCGGGGGAGGGGACGGCGCTGGCCGTCCTGCTGCCGGTGCCCGTTGCCGCGGCGAATGAGGAGCCCTCGTGACCGACGGAGTGATCCGGCTGCTGCTGGCCGACGACCACCCGGTGGTCCGGGCCGGGCTGCGGGCCGTGCTGGAGAGCGAGCCGGACTTCGCCATCGTGGCCGAGGCCGCGACCGCGGAACGGGCGGTGCAACTGGCGGAGGAGGTGGGGGTCGACGTGGTGCTGATGGACCTCCAGTTCGGGCCGGGCTCGGTGATGAACGGCGCCCAGGCCACCGCGGCGATCACCGCCCGGCCGGGGGCGCCGCGGGTGCTCGTCGTCACCACCTACGACACCGACGCCGACACCCTCCCGGCGCTGGAGGCCGGGGCCACCGGGTACCTGCTCAAGGACGCGCCGCCGGAGGAGCTGGCCCGGGCCGTCCGCTCGGCGGCGGCCGGGCGCACGGCGCTGGCGGCCACGGTCGCGGACCGGCTGCTGGAGCGGATGCGGACGCCGGCGGCGGCGCTCAGCGCGCGGGAGACGGAGGTGCTGGGGCTGGTGGCCGACGGGCTCACCAACCAGCAGATCAGCCAGCGGCTGCACCTGAGCCAGGCCACGGTGAAGTCGCACCTGGTGCACATCTACACGAAGCTGGGCGTGGATTCGCGGACGGCGGCGGTGCGGGAGGCGCGTGGGCGGGGGTTGATCCGCCGGGGGGTGTGAGGGGGCCCTGCGGGCGGCGGCGTGCGGGGCTGGGGGCCCTGCGGGCGGCGGGGCGGGGTGTTGGCGAGTTGGTGGTGACGGGGGCGGGGTGACGGGGGCGGGGCGTTCGCGGGTCGTACGGGGCCGTACGGGGTGGCGGCGTCCGGGGGTTCGTGGCGGAGGGGCGGGCGTAGGGTGGGTGGGGCCGGGCCGTTCCGTGGAGTGGAGGAACCCGCATGGCCGCCGTCCACCTCGACGGGCTCGCCGTTCCCGTCATCGCCGCGCCCATGGCGGGCGGGGCGTCCACGCCGGAGCTGGTGGCCGCGGTGAACGGGACCGGCGGGCTGGGCTTCCTCGCCGCGGGGTACCGCAGTGCCACCGCGATGGTCGAACAGATCGAGCGGGTCCGGGAGTTGACGGACCGCCCGTTCGGCGTGAACCTCTTCGTGCCCGCCGCGCCCGGCGACCCGCGGGCCGTCGCCGCCTACCGGGCGCACCTGCTGCCGGAGGCCGAACGCCACGGCGTCCGGCTGCCGGAGACGATCGCGCCGGACAGCGACGACTGGGACGCCAAGATCGCCGCGCTGCTGGCCGGGCCGGAGCCCGTCCCGGTGGTGTCGTACACCTTCGGCCTGCCCGGGCCCGAGGAGGTGCGGGCGCTGCGGGCGGCCGGCACGTACCAGGTCGGCACCGTCACCACGCCGGAGGAGGCACGGCGCGCCGAGGCGGCCGGGATGGACGCGCTCTGCGTGCAGGGCCCGGAGGCGGGCGGGCACCGGGCCACCCACCGGGTGGCGGACCGTCCGGGGGACGTCCCGCTGCTCGAACTGCTCGCCGCCGTCCGGGAGGTGACGCGGCTGCCGCTGATCGCGGCGGGCGGCTTGGCCGACGGGGCGGGGATCACGGCGGCGCTGCGGGCCGGTGCGGTGGCCGTCCAGCTGGGGACGGCGCTGCTGCGGGCGGACGAGTCCGGCGCGTCGGCGCCGCACCGGGCGGCGCTGGCCGCACTGCCGGAGACGGTGGTGACCCGGGCGTTCACCGGCCGCCCGGCGCGCGGGCTGCGCAACGCCTTCATCGACCGGTACGGGCCCCACGCGCCGGCCGCCTATCCCGAGGTGCACCACCTCACCCAGCCGCTGCGGGCGGCGGCGACGGCGCGCGCGGACACCTCGGCGATGCACCTGTGGGCCGGCACCGGCCACCGGGCGGCCCGCTCCGGACCGGCCGCGGAGATCGTCAAGGAGCTGTGGGAGCAGGCGCGTCGCTGAGCACGGACCGGTAGTAGTCGATCTTCGCGCGCATCAGGCGCTGCTGGCGGCGCAGATGGGCGATCTGCTGTTCCACCCGCGCGTCGTGCTCCTCCAGCACGGCGAGCCGGTCGGCGACGGTGGCGTTCCCGCCGCGCGCCAGCTCGGTGAAGCGGAGCATGCCGGCGATCGGCATCCCGGTGTCCCGCAGGGCGCGCAGCATGCCGAGCCAGGCCAGGTCGTGCTCGCTGAACCGCCGCCGTCCGGACCCGTCGCGCTGCACCGCGTCCAGGAGTCCGATCTTCTCGTAGTACCGCAACGTGTCCAGGCTGAACCCGGACCGCTCGACCGCCTCCGCGGGCGTCAGCAACTCACTGCCGGATGCACTCATGACGGTGATCATCCCACCCCCCTCCGGTTCACCCGCGGGGTGTTGCGGCGGGGGCCCGGACGGTCAGGGCCGTCCGGGCCCGTCGGCGCGCGGGTGGCGGTTCGGGAGAGGGGCGCGGTTGGGAAGGGGGCGCGGTTGGGGAGGGGGCGCGGTTCGGGAGAGGCCGGCGGTTCAGGAGAGCAGGTCGGCCATCCAGGATTCGAGGGCGGGGACGGTGCGGGGCAGGGCGCCGGACATGAGGCGGGCGCCGTCGGAGGTGATGACGAGGTCGTCCTCGATCCGGATGCCGAGGCCGCGGAGTTCGAGGGGGAGGGTCTCGTCGTCGGGCTGGAGGTAGAGGCCGGGCTCGACGGTGAGGACGTGGCCCTCCTCCAGGACGCCGTCGAGGTACGTCTCGGCGCGGGCCCTGGCGCAGTCGTGGACGTCGAGGCCGAGCATGTGGCCGGTGCCGCAGAGGGTGTAGCGGCGGTAGAGGCCGGAGTCCTCGGCGAGGGCCTCCTCGGCGGAGACCGGCAGGACGCCCCAGTCGGCGAGGCCCTCGGCGATGACGCGCGCGGCGGCGTGGTGGAAGTCGCGGAACCGGGCGCCGGGGCGCAGTGCGTCGATGCCGGCCTGCTGGGCGGCGAGGACCAGTTCGTAGGCCTGGCGCTGGACGGGGCTGAAGGTGCCGGAGAGCGGGAGGGTGCGGGTGATGTCCGCGGTGTAGAGGGTGTCGGTCTCGACGCCGGCGTCGAGCAGCAGCAGCTGCGAGGCGTCGAGCGGGCCGTCGTTGCGGATCCAGTGCAGGACGCAGGCGTGCGCGCCGGAGGCGGCGATGGTCTCGTAGCCGATGCCGTTGCCCTCGGCGCGGGCGCGCAGGTTGAAGACGCCCTCGATCCAGCGTTCGCCGCGGTGGTGGCGGAGCGCGGCCGGCAGGGCGCGGACGACGTCCTGGAAGCCCAGCACGGTGTGGTCGACGGAGAGTTGGAGCTGCTCGACCTCCCAGGCGTCCTTGACCAGGCGCAGTTCGGAGAGGACGGCGGCGAGCAGGCCGTCGGCCCCGGTGAGCGCGGCGGAGCCGGGGCGGCCGGTGGCGGCGTCGAGTTCGGGGTCGACGCCGGTGAGCACCCGGGTGGCCGGCTGCGGGCCGGTGAGCAGCTTCTCCAGGTCGTCGAGGTGCTCGGCGCGGATGCCGGTGAGCCGGGCGGCCTCGGCGAGGTCGGGGCGGCGGCCGACCCAGAACTCGCCGTAGCGGCGGTCGCGGTAGAACTCGGCGCCGCGGACCGGGTCGCCGCCGCGCGGGGAACGGGGGCGCAGGTAGAGGACGGGCTCGTGGCCGTCGGGGCCGGCCGGTTCGAGGACGAGGACGTGGCCGACCTGGTCCTCGCCGGTGAGGCCGGTGAGCCAGGCGTAGGCGCTGTGCGGGCGGAAGCGGTGGTCGACGTCGTTGCTGCGGACCTTGAGCCGGCCGGCCGGGACGATCAGCCGCTCGCCGGGGAAGGCGGCGGAGAGGCGCGTGTGACGGCCGGGCAGCACGGCGTGCCCGGGCACGCGCTGGTCGGCGGGGAGCGGGGTGGGGGCCCAGTCGGTGCCCATGAAGGCGTCCAGGGCGGGGGAGACGGGCAGGTCGTGGCTGCCGGTGTTGAGACCGGTCTGGCGGAGGGTCACCGGGTCTACTCCTAAGCGGGGCTGGGGGGTTGCACGGACACAGCTCGGTAACGGGCGGCGTCACCTCTTGTGCAGTGCAATTTCACATTACTATGTTACGGGTCACACCGCGGAGCGGCTAGACCCCCTGAGGTCGCCCTCCCGGCCGGGCCCCGGATCAGCCCCGGGGCCGGACCACGGGCCTCACGGCGGGCCCCCCACTGCGGAGTTGCACATGACCAGGCGCACCCACGCCGCCCTCGCGGCGGCCCTCGCGGCGACCCTCACCCTCGGCCTCGGGGCCTGCAAGAACGACAAGAGCGACAACGGCGACAACGGCGGCGACAGCACGGCCGCGTCCACCAAGGGCCCGGGCGCGGAGACCGGCACGATCATCGGCGGCACGCCGGCCAAGGGCGGCACCCTCACCGTGCTGACCAACCAGGACTTCGCCCACCTCGACCCCGCGCGCAACTGGGTGCTGCCGCACATGGACTTCGGCACCCGGCTGCTCTACCGCACGCTGGTCACCTTCAAGGCCGAGCCGGGCGCGGCGGGCAGCGAGATCGTCCCGGACCTCGCCACCGACCTCGGCAAGTCCACGGACGGCGGCAAGGTGTGGACCTTCACCCTGAAGGACGGCGTCAAGTACGAGGACGGCACCCCGATCAAGGCGGCCGACATCAAGTACAACGTCGAGCGCTCCTTCTCCCCGGACCTCACCGGCGGCCCCGACTACGCGATCCAGTACCTGGAGGGCGGCGAGAAGTACAAGGGCCCGCTCACCGGCGAGCACCTGCCCAGCATCGAGACGCCGGACGACCGGACCATCGTCTTCCACCTGAAGCGCCCGGTCGCCGAGTTCTCCTACACCACCACCCTGCCGACCTTCTCCCCGGTGCCGCAGTCCCAGGAGAAGGGGACCCAGTACGACTCGCGGCCGTTCGCCTCCGGCCCGTACAAGATCGAGACCTACGACCGCGGCAAGCAACTGGTGCTGGTCCGCAACACCAACTGGGACGCCGCCACCGACCCGGTCCGCAAGGCCTACCCGGACAAGATCGTGGTCACCCAGGGCCTCAAGGGCGGCCAGGCCGACGACCGGATCATCGCCAGCGACGGCGCCGACGCCAACGCCATCGAGATGCCCTGGATGCAGCACGAGTCCGTTTCCAAGGTGCTGCCCAAGCCGGACGTCAAGTCCCGGATGGCGGCCGAGCGGACCGGCTGTACCGACATGCTCTTCCTGAACACCGCCAAGGCGCCCTTCGACGACCCGAAGGTCCGCGAGGCGATGATGTGGGCCGTCGACCGCGAGGCCCAGGTCACCGCGTTCGGCGGTCCGGCGATGGCCGACGTCGCCATTTCCTACCTGCCGCCGTCGCTGACCGCCGGAGCCAAGGCCGACCCGCTGAAGATCCCGGCCGCCGGCGACGCCGCGAAGGCCAAGGAGCTGCTGAAGGCGGCCGGCAAGACCGACCTCAAGGTCGGGCTCACCGTCTCCCTCGGCGACAAGACCCGCGGCGAGGCGATCCAGCAGTCGCTGGCCAAGGCCGGCGTCCAGGTCACCGTCAACACCGTGGACGCGTCCGCCTTCGCCGACACCATCGGCGACATCAAGAACGCCCCCGAGCTGACCATCCAGGGCTGGTGCCCGGACTACCCGTCCGCCGCGACCTTCTTCCCGTTCCTGTTCGACGGCCGGACCATCAAGGAGAAGGGCAACCAGGGCAACTACAGCCAGTTCAAGGACCAGGCCACGATGGACCGGATGGACCAGATCGCGGCCATGACGGACGTCGCCGCGGCCAACAAGGCCTGGCAGCAGCTGGACGAGGACCTGATGAAGAAGGCCCCGGCCGTCCCGCTGATGTGGCAGCGCCGCCCGCTGCTGACCGGCACCAACGTGGCCGGCGCGTTCGGCAACTCCGGCTACGCCGGCATGATCGACCTCGCCGTGGTGGGCCTCAAGGACCCCTCGAAGAGCCAGGGCTGAGGGATCACCGGCGATGAGTAGCACCATGCCCTCGGGCGCCGAAGGCCGCGCCGGTGTCGAGAGCGACGAGCGACGAGAGAGCGCGGCGAGTGCCGGAGCGAGGAGCGTCGGCGCCGGATCGGGAGCCGCCGGACGCGAGCGAGGAGTCACCGAACCCGCCGCCGTGGACACCACGGCGGCGGGCCCCGCGAAGGCCGCCGGACGCGGTCCGTGGCGGCTGGTCTGGGACCAGCTCTGGTCCAGGGGCGCGGCCCGGTTCGGGCTGGTCACGGTCGCCGTGCTGGTCCTGGCGGCCGCCCTGGCCGACCCGCTGAGCTCGCTCGGCGGCTGGTCCCCCGAGGAGTTCGACAAGCGGGCCATCGACCCGTACCTGGGCGGCCTGCCCAGGGGCGACTTCGGCGGCATCAGCACCCGCCACTGGCTGGGCGTCGAACCGATCACCGGCCGCGACCTGTTCGCCCGGGTCCTGCACGGCGGCCAGGTCTCGCTGCTGATCGCGTTCACCGCCACCGCGGTGGTCGTCGTCACCGGCACCCTGGCCGGGATCGCGGCCGGCTACTTCGGCGGCCGGGTCGACACCCTGCTGTCCCGGCTGATGGACCTCACCATGTCCTTCCCCTCGCTGATCTTCATGATCGCGATGATGTCGGTGGCCAAGGACGTCAACCGGATCCTGCTGATCACCCTGGTCATCGGCCTGTTCACCTGGCCCGGCATCGCCCGCGTGGTCCGCGGCCAGACCCTCTCACTCAAACACCGCGAATACGTCGAGGCCGCCAAGGTCGGCGGGGCCCGTTCCTGGCGGATCCTCACCCGGGAGATCCTGCCGAACGTCTCCGGCCCGGTCATCGCCTACACCACGCTGCTGATCCCCGGCATGATCGCCACCGAGGCCGCGCTCAGCTACCTCGGCGTGGGCGTCCGCCCGCCGACCCCGTCCTGGGGCCAGATGATCGCCGAGAGCATCGTCCACTACGAGACCGACCCGACGTACTTCCTGATCCCGACGGTCTTCCTGTTCCTCGCCGTGCTCGCCTTCACCCTGCTCGGCGACGCGCTGCGCGACATCCTCGACCCCCGGGGAGGCCGGTCGTGATCCTCTACATCGGCCGCCGGCTGGCCGGCGTGGCGGGCATCCTGCTCGCCATCTGCGCCATCACCTTCACCATCTTCTACCTGCTGCCCAACGACCCGGCCGCGGCGGCCTGCGGCAAGACCTGCAGCCCCGAGCGGCTCGCCGACGTCAAGGCGGCGATGGGCCTGGACAAGCCGGTCTGGGAGCAGTTCGGCAGCTACGTGGCCGGCATCTTCGCCGGCCGCGACTACGGCACCGGCCCGACCGCCACCCACTGCGGCTTCCCCTGCCTCGGCTACTCCTACGAGTACGGGCTGCCGGTCTGGGACCTCCTGGTGGACCGGCTCCCGGTCTCGGTCTCCCTCGCCCTCGGCGCGGCGGCGCTCTGGCTGGTCCTCGGCCTCGGCGCCGGCGTCACCTCCGCCCTGCGCAAGGGCGGCATCACCGACCGGACGCTGATGGTGCTCTCGGTCGGCACCGCCTCGCTGCCGGTCTACTTCACCTCGATCATGCTGATCTGGGGGGTCGTCAGGACCGCCGGCCTGCTGCCCTACCCGGCGTACCACAAGTTCACCGACGGCCCCTTCGACTGGGCGTCCAACCTGCTGCTGCCCTGGACCGCGCTGGCCCTGCTGTACGCGGCCATGTACGCCCGGCAGAGCCGCAACTCGATGATCGAGACCATGGCCGAGCCGTACATCCGCACCGCCCGCGCCAAGGGCCTGCCGGCCCGCACCGTCACGGTCAAGCACGGGCTGCGCTCGGGGATGACGCCCATCCTCACCATCTTCGGCATGGACCTCGGCGGCCTGCTCGCGGGCGCCGTCATCACCGAGTCGATCTTCGGCCTGCCCGGCGTCGGCCGGCTGTTCTACGACGGTCTGGGCCGTTCCGACCAGCCCGTCATCCTCGGCGTCACCCTGCTCGCGGCCTTCTTCATCGTCGCGGCGAACCTGCTGGTCGACCTGCTCTACGCGGTCGTCGACCCGAGAGTGAGGTACTGATGGCTGCTCTGTTGGAGGTCGAGGACCTCAGGGTCTCCTTCGACACCCCGCGCGGCACCGTCCGGGCCGTCGACGGCATCTCCTTCACCGTCGCGGCCGGGCAGACGCTGGGGCTGGTCGGCGAGTCCGGCAGCGGCAAGTCCGTCACCTCGCTGGCGGTGATGGGCCTGCACCGCGGCGCCGCCGTCACCGGCTCGATCCGGCTGGCCGGGCAGGAACTGGTCGGGCTCGGCGAACGCGAACTCGGCACCGTCCGGGGCCGGCGGATCGCCATGATCTTCCAGGACCCGCTCTCCAGCCTGCACCCCTTCTACACCGTCGGCGAGCAGATCGCCGAGCACTACCGCGTCCACTTCAAGGCCTCCCGCAGGACCGGCCGCCAACGCGCGGTCGAGATGCTCGGCGAGGTCGGCATCCCCGAACCGGCCCGCCGGGTCGACGAGTACCCGCACCAGTTCTCCGGCGGCATGCGCCAGCGCGTGATGATCGCCATGGCGCTCGCCTGCGAACCGGACCTGTTGATCGCCGACGAGCCCACCACCGCGCTCGACGTCACCGTGCAGGCCCAGATCCTCGACCTGATCGCCCGGATCCAGCAGGACCGCGGCCTCGGCGTCGTCATGATCACCCATGACCTGGGCGTGGTCGCCCGGGTCGCCCACGAGGTGCTGGTGATGTACGGCGGCCGGGCCGCCGAACAGGCCCCGGTCGACCGGCTGTTCGGTGCCCCCGCGCACCCGTACACCCGCGGGCTGCTCGACTCGCTGCCCCGCCTGGACGACACCGACGACACGCCGCTGCGGGCCATCCCCGGCAGCCCGCCGTCGCTGATCGCCCCGGCGCCCGGCTGCTCCTTCGCCCCGCGCTGCGCCCGCACCACCGCGGCAACCGCCGAGGAGCACGCCCGCTGCCTGGCCGAGCGCCCCGCGTTCGGCCCGCTCGCCCCCGGCCACCAGGCCGCCTGCCACCTGCCGCTGGTGCCGCAAGGAGCCCGTTCATGACCGCCCGTCCGCCCGCCGCCGAACCGTCGCCGTCCGAACCTTCGCCGTCCGAACCGTCGCCGTCCGGACCTTCGCCGGCCGGACCGCAGCGGTCCGAACCGCTGTTGTCCGTCCGGGACCTGGTGAAGACCTTCCCCGGCAAGCGCGGCCGCACCGGCCGGGCCGGCGCCCCGGTCCGGGCGGTGGACGGGGTGAGCTTCGACGTCGGCAGGGGCGAGACGCTCGGGCTGGTCGGCGAGTCGGGCTGCGGCAAGTCCACCACCGGGCGGATGATCGTCCGCCTGCTCGACCCGACCTCGGGCACCATCACCTTCGACGGCACCGGGATCGGCGGCCTCTCCCAGGCCGAACTGCGGCCGCACCGACGGCACTTGCAGATGGTCTTCCAGGACCCGTACTCCTCGCTCAACCCCCGCCAGACGGTGGCCCGGATCATCTCCGAACCGCTGCTGGTCCAGGGCACCGGCGCGGCCGAGGCCCGGAAGCGGGCCGCCGAGCTGATGGAGCTGGTCGGGTTGATCCCCGAGCACCTGGACCGCTACCCGCACGAGTTCTCGGGCGGCCAGGCGCAGCGGATCGGCATCGCCCGCTCGCTGGCCACCTCGCCCCGGCTGGTCGTCGCCGACGAACCGGTCTCGGCGCTGGACGTCTCGATCCAGGCCCAGGTGGTCAACCTGATGGAGCGGCTCCAGGACGAGCTGGGGCTGGCGTACATCTTCATCGCGCACGACCTCTCGGTGGTCAAGCGGGTCTGCGACCGGGTCGCGGTGATGTACCTCGGCCGGATCGTCGAGATCGGCGCCAAGGAGGAGGTGTACGGCAACCCGGCCCACCCGTACACCCGGGCGCTGCTCTCCGCCGTGCCGCTGCCGGACCCGGCGGCCGAGCGGGCGCGCGAGCGGATCGTGCTGCTCGGCGACCCGCCGAGCCCGGCCAACCCGCCGTCCGGGTGCAGCTTCCACCCGCGCTGCCCGAAGGCCCAGGACGTCTGCCGGACCGAGCGGCCGCTGCTGCGGATCGCCGGGCCGGGCGCCCGGGAGGCGGCCTGCCACTTCCCGGAGCACCGGGACGACACGCCTTAGCCACTTTGACCGCCGTACCGCCCCGTCTCCCCCACGCAGGGCGGTACGGCTCCGGCCCGGGGGCCCGTCCGCGGGCCCTCCCACCGACCCCCGGTCGGGCGCGGCGGGGAGCCTCATGAGGGCCGCGCCCGACCGGGTTCCACCTCGAAGGCGCGCACCTGCCCGGTGCGCGCCTTCGCGCTGCCCGGGTGCCGGGCGGTGCTGTCGGGAGCCTGCGGGGTGCGCCGTGCTCGTGCTCCCGCTCGTGCTGGGGGCCGTGCCGTGCGCGGCCCGGTTGGGTGGCGCGCCCCGGGCCGCGGCCGAGCCCGTCGCGCCGGGCCGCGGCCGAGCCCGTCGCCCCGGGCCACCGCCGAAGCCCGTCGCTCCGGGCCACGGCCGAAGCCCGTCGTCCCGGCGCGCCGGGACGGCCCGCGGGGCCGTCGCTGCCCGCCGACACCGAAGCGCCCCCGCGCCCCCCCCCGGCGGGGGGGGGCGCCACGGTGGTCACGGGGCGGGGGCGTTCGGGGGGCCGTCCCGGGGGGATTACAGGGGGTGCGCCTCGACCG
>NZ_JBHXTG010000047.1:60738-71533 GCF_042677465.1 Kitasatospora sp. NPDC127111 | reverse complement strand
GCTGGTGTCTTCTGCGGCTTGACGCCCCGTCCGACGTTTCAAACTCTAGCCGAACCCCGCTCCGAAAAGCGAATCCAGCCGCAACCCATATAAACGGACACACCAAAACAGACCCAGACCGGGAAGTGTGGTGTTTCCAAGGATTGGCCGCTCCGGGACCGTCCGCGCAGCTGCGTGTCCGGTGCTCCATGCCGAGCGACTAGGGAACACTACTCCTCCTTCGCGCCGGGAACAAATCCCCCGGCCCTGGCCCCTCCGCAGCTCTCCACGGGCGCCATGGGCTGGGACGGCTGCCGCGCGCCCCTCTGTCGGCGAGGCGGCAAGGCGGCACGGCAGTCGGCTACGCCTCTTCCACGTCAGCTGTGGCCCCCCACAAGCCGACTGCCCTCGAGTCGGTTGTGGTCCCTTGGGGACGGAGTAGCGTCAATAGGGAAAAGTCGTCCGCAGGCTCGAACGTCGAGCGGCCGGAACCGTTCGGGGTTGAGCTCTCGGCCGGGCCCGTCGCCGCACAACGGCAGGAGCTGCCATGGGACCGCAGGCCTCACCGCGGGATCGCGCGCCCGGGCCGCCCCCTGCGGCCACGCCGTCGCCATTGCCTGCGGGGCCGCCCCCGGGCCCGCCGCGGGGGCCGGCGTCCGGGCCCCCGCCCGGGCCGCCGCGTGGTCGCCCGGTCCGGCCGCCGCCACCGCCACCACCCCTGTACTGGCGGGTTCCGGACGTGCCGTCCGAGGCGGGGCGCAGGTTCGACGGGCACCAGGACGCCGTGACCTGTGTGGCCTTCTCCGCCGACGGCCGGCAGCTGCTGTCCGGCAGCGCCGACCGCACACTGCGGCTCTGGGACGCCGACGGCGTGACCGAGATCCGGCGCTGGCGGGCCGACGAGACCGGGGTGGTGTGCGCCGCCCTCTCGCCGGACGGCCGGCTCGCGGTCTCCGGCGGGCACCGGGGGCCGGTGCGGCTGTGGGAGACCGCCGGTGGAGCGGAGGTGCGCCGGTTCGAGGGCGAGGAGGCCGGAAGCCTCGCGGTGGCGTACTCCCCGGAGGGCCGGCTGGTCGCCACCGGTGGCAGGGACGGCACCGTGCGCTGCTGGGACCCGGCCACCGGGCAGGAGCTCCGCCGCCTCCGCGGCCACCGTGCGGGCGTCACCTCCGTCGCCTTCTCCCCCGACCGGCGCCTGGTCCTCTCCGGCGACCTGCGGATCGGGACCGGCGACGACCACGTGTTCCTGTGGGAGCTGGAGAGCGGGCGGGAGCTGCGCCGGTTCGGCGAGGCGCTGTTCGCGGTCACCTCGGTCGCCTTCTCGCCCGACGGCCGGCTCGCCTTCGCCACGACCCTGGACGCGCGGCTGTACGCGTGGGACGCGGCCGGCGGCCGTGAGGTGAGCCGCTTCGAGGTGGGCGTCGGCAACGTCCTGTGCCTCGCCGTCTCGCCGGACGGCCGCCGGCTGCTCACCGGCAGCGGCTCCGACTTCTACGCGACGGACCGGGCCACGGGGCTCGGCGTCGACAACACCGTGCGGCTGCTGGACGCCTCCGACGGCAGCGAGGTGCGGCGGTACGACGGGCACACCGGCAACGTGCTCGCCGTCGCGTTCGCCCCCGACGGCCGCCGCGCGGCCTCGGCGGGCGCGGACCGGACCGTCATGCTGTGGGACACCGCCACCTGACGGGGCCCGGCCGGAGTGAGCGGATGGCTGTACGACCCCCGGGCGCAGGCGACGCACAGGCGGTGCGCCGCCCCGAGCGGCGGGGTTCGCGGGCGCCGCGCGACGGGACGCTGACCGCGGTCTGCGCCGTCCTCGGCCTGCTCCCCGTCGCACCGCTGCTGGCCTGGGCGTACGGGCTGGGCCCGTTCGCCGTCTGGTTCTGGGCGGTGACCGTGCCGAGCCTGGCGGTGCTCGCCGTCATCGGCGTGGCGACCGGTCGGTCGGCCCGCCACCACCGCCTGCACACCGCACTCGTCGCCGGCACCGTCGGCGGCCTGCTCGGCACCTTCGCCTACGACCTCTTCCGGCTGCCGTTCCTGCTGCCCGGGTACCGGCTGTTCGCGCCGATCGACTCGTACGGCGTGCTCCTGCTGGGCGCCGACTCGTCCAGTTCCTGGACCGGCCTGTGCGGCTGGCTCTTCCACTTCGGCAACGGCATCGGGTTCGGCATCGCCTACGGGGTCGTCGCGCGCGGCCGCCGCTGGTACTGGGCGCTCGCCTGGGGAGTGGCCATCGAGACCATGGTCGTGGCCACGCCGGTCGCGGGCGTCTACGCCCTGCGCGGGACCGGGCTGCTGGCCATCGCGTACGGCGGGCACCTGGCGTACGCGGTGCCACTGGGCGTGCTGGTCGCCGACCCCGAGCGCACCTCCCGCCGGCTGCGCGAACTGGGCACCCACAGCACGGCGTACGCGTTGCTCGGCGTCCTGGTGGCGCTGGTGGTCTGGCAGCGCCCCTATCCGACGCCGGGCCCCGTCCGGGCCGGCGAGCAGGTGGCCCCGGGGCCCAGCGCGGTCGTGGTGAACGGCCGGTTCTCCCCGCAGTGGCTGCGGGTGCCCCCGAACGGCTGCGTGAGCCTGCGCGATGACGACGCCGCGACGTACGCGCTGTCCTGGGCGGGTACGCCGCAGGGGCCCCGGCTCGAACCCGGCGACACGACGCGGGTGTGCTTCGCCGACCCCGGTGTGGTGCGGGTCCGCACCTCCGCGCTGCCGTACTCGGGGGGATTCGTGATCGTGGACCGGGCGGAGGGATGAGATGACGGCTCCCGCTCCCCGAGCGCCGACGGCTCCTCCGGGCATCGGGCAGATCGCCCGGCAGTTCCCCGGCTGGCTGCGCGGCAACGCGCTCACCGCCCTGCTCACCGCGGTGGTCGGCGGCCTCTTCGGCTACATCAGCAACGTCTGGCTGATCGCGGTGCGCTACGAGGGGACGGACGTGCCGTCCGGCTCCCCCGCGACCAGCAACGGCAGCTTCGTCCAGGGCGCGTTGTTCTGGACCCTGTTCAGCACCCTGATCTTCGGCATCGCCGGCTACTGGCAGGCGGTGGGCACGTCCAAGCTCCTCGCCGATCTGCGCGGGATGCCCCGCGCCCTGGCCGGCCTGGTGCGCGGCGACCGCGCGGCGTACGTGCACCTGCTGTGGGGCGCGGCGGTCAGCATGATCGCCGCCGTGGTCCTGTCGCCCTCGGTGGGCGCGGTCCTCGGGTTCGGCCTGCTCGCCATCATCCCGGGCGTCCTCGGCAGCGTCCTGTCCAGTGCGATGCACCAGGTCTGGTCGGCACTGGTCGGACGGGTCGCCCCGACCCGGCGACAGCGGGTCACCGGGATCACCGGCCTGACGGTGGGCCTGCTCGGGTCGGCCGCCGCGCTGCTGGTCGCCTTCTTCGTGTCCTCGACAGGGGTGAAGTGGCTGCTGGCCGGGGTGTTCGCGGTGCTGGCGGTCCTGCTGTCCAGGCTCCGGTCCTCCTCCGGCACCGCCGCGCTGATCCTGCTGGTGCTCGGGACGGCGGCCGCGCTGTACCAGCTGATGGACGCGCCGCCCGCCGCCGCGGACGACGGCGGGTGGACCGAGTGCCAGGGAACGCCCTGGCTGGACTGCGCCGGTAGCACGGCCGTCCTGGTCAACTCCACCGTCGGGGCCGTCGTCGCCGCCCTCGGCGCCGTCGCCGGGACCTTCGCGGGCTGGCTGGCCGGGGCCCTCAGCGGCTTCGGCGGCGGCCCGCCCCCGGGCGGCGGCCCCGGCGGGGAGCACCCGCCGGGCGCCGGGCCGCTCGTCCGTCCGGCGGAGCCCGCCCCGTCGGCCGGACCGCCCGCGCTGTCACCGCTGCCCGGGTTGGAGCCCGCGCCACCGGGGGCTCCGCTGCCCCCGCTGCCGCCGGGACCGGACGCGGCCGCACCGAAGCCCACCGCTCCGGCCGAGCCGCCACCCGGCGGCGTCGACGGCCGGATCCCCTACACCGAGGCGATCCGCGCCCGCCTCCACCAGCTCGACATCGAGACCACCGATCCCTCCCGGTACGACCGGTTCAAGGGGCTGCTCGCCGGTCTCGACCCCGCCAAGGGGGTCACCCCCGACTGGCTCGGCGCCCTGCAGCGGTTGGAGAGCGACCACGACGCGGCGAGCAACGCCCGCCTGACCACGATCAGGACGGAGCAGGCGGCCTTCGCCCGACAGGGGATGACCGACCTCGTCGCCGCCATCAGGAAGGGCACCAAGGCGGAGCACGACTACGACGACTACATCAAGCAGCTCAACCGGGTCGAGGCCGCATCGAACGCCCTGACCGGCCTCATCGGCAGGCTGGCACCGGGCCAGCAGGACGTGGCGAACCGGGTCCTCACCCGCATCCAGGAGGGCGAGCCCGGCACCGACAAGGAAGGGCAGATCCGCACCCTCACCAACGTGGTGCTCCGCCAGGCCCAGGCCAGGGCGGATACCGAGGCGGCCGCGGCCGCGGCCCGCGTCGGGGACTTCGACGCGGCGGCGGCGACCGCCAAGCAGGCCGCCACCCAGGTCGCCCTCACCGCGCTGACCGGCGGGGCCGTCGCCGTAGGCCTGGTCACCGCTGCCCAGGTGGGTGCGCTCTCGCTCACCGCCGCGGCGGTCCGCGGAGCCACGACGGGCTACACGGAGGGCGGAGTCCGCGGAGCGGCCTGGGGGACCACCAAGGCGACCATGCCGGTCAACACCGTGCAGGCCACCGCCGACCTGGTCGCCGGGAAGGGCGGCGCCGGGGACCTCCTGGTCGCCGTCGTGCAGGACGCGGGCAACGTCGCGACGCTCGTCGCGGTGGGCGCCGGGCTGCGCAACCTCCGCCCGGCCGCGGCAGCGCCCGTCGCCGAACCGGTGGCACCCGGACCGGCACCGCCAGTCGCCGAACCGGTGGCACCCGGACCGGCACCGCCCGGTGCACCGGCGGCCGGCGGTACGGCGGCCGGCGCTCCGGCAGCCGGTGCGGGCCCGAAGGCGCCGGGACCGCCGGCTCCGGGCGTGGCCCCGCAAGCCGTCTCCAAGACGCTGGGCACGGAGGGGATCACGGACGTCCGGGGATTCCTCAAGGGCGTCAATCCCAACCCGTCCCGCCAGGGGCTGGGCTACACGAAGGAGGGTCTGTTCCATCCGGACGGCACGCCCAGGACGCCGCTCGAACGGGCCGCCGACACCAATCTGACGAACTGCGGCAACTGCACCATCGCCACCGACGCGAAGCTCGCCGGCAATCCCCTGCCGCCCGCCCCGCCCTCGTCCGGGTTCCCGGTCGACCTCATGGAGAACATGTACGGCAACCGCTTCACGAAGGTGCAGTCCAGGATGACCATCGACTCCACGCTGAAGGTGGCGGGCCCGGGATCGAGGGGCATCGTCTACGGCTTGTACCCGAAGGCCCCACCGCCCGGATCGCCTCCCGGCACCCCGAGCGTGCCGACGGCCCACGTCTTCAACGCGGTGAACGACGGCGGGGTGGTCAAGTACCTCGACGGGCAGACCGGGAAGCCGGCCAGCTTCAGAGGATTCGTCCAGTTGCGCTTCATGAGGACGGGGTGACCGCAGATGATCGACTACGCGGACGCGCACCGGCTCGCACAGGACTACGTGCGGAACCTGTCGGTCAGCATGGACGTCGAGCTGGTCCTCGTCGACGACGCCGTCACCGACGAGGAATGGTGCTGGGTCTTCCCCTACGACTCGCGGGCGCACCTGGAGAAGGGCGACACCAGGGACGCGCTCATCGGGCTGGGCCCGCTGGTCGTCGTGCGGGACACCGGAGCCGTCCACCAGCTGGGCAGCAACGTGCCGCCGGACGAGGCCCTCGCGCTGATGCGCCGCTCGTCCCTCGCCACGGAACCCGCGGCGACCGGCGCCCCGCCCCCGGCCCCGACCCCCCTCGGCCTCACCCGGGCCGTCACCCTGGACCGGTCCGAACTCGCCTCGGTCGTCCGTCACCTGGGGCTGCCGCCGCCCGGACTGCTCTCCCCGCTGGCCGACCTGCCCACCGACGGCGCCCGCCCGAGTGGCGCCGGCCCGGACGGCATGCCCCGCGATCCCAACGACCTGCTGCGCGGCTTCCGGGACCTGCCGGAGGCCACCCTGCGCAACGCCCTGCTGCCGCTGACCGTCCCCGACCGCGTGGTGGAGGCGCGAGCCGCCGTGTTCGACGCCGCACCGACGCCGTGCCGGCTGTACGCCTCCCGCCGGGCCGGGGACGTCTTCACCGGCCTGCGGCCCGCGTTCGAGCGTGACTACGAGCTGCTGGCCCCGTACGTGGAGGACGACCTGGCCCGGTGGGTGCAGTCGCAGCTGCAGTTCTCGGCCGCGGCGCCGATAGCGCCGCCGGAGGAGGAACTGGACGCCGAGCAGCTGGCCTTCCTGCTCACGCTCGTGGACGCCTACAAGACGCGCTCCTTCCGTGCGTTCACCGGACGCCGCCCGATGCCGACGCCCATCGCCCTCTCCCCGGCCGACGTGCTGGAGGCCCAGAACGACGCCCTCCTGGTCGCGGACCGGCGCTGGCTCACCCGGGCGGTCACCGAGCTGTTCGCGCTGCTCGTCCATCCGGGCGGCCGCACCGACGTCGGCCTGCCGCTCGTCACGGAGGGGCTCGCCGAGCGGGAACTGCGCCGGTACACGGAGGCCGGCCACCTGACGCGGGTGGGCACCGCGGCCGCGCCGCGCTACGAGCCCTCGCTCGGCTTCACGGTCTTCGCCGGCACGCTCTTCACCTGGACGAGCGTCCTGTCGCTGCACGACATCCAGCTCACCGGTTGGGAGCGGGGACGGGCCACGGGCCAGGAGGAGCTGCTGCTCTTCATCGTCACGCAGCAAGTCCTGTGGACCGTCCTCAGCGACGGGCTCACCCGGGCACCGGACGACTGGTCCGGGGTCCGTTTCGCCCTGCGGTCACTCAGTCTGGCGGACGCCTCGGTGCTGACCGACGAATTCCTGCGGCCGCTCCCGCTGGGACCGTTGCCCGACGAGATCTACGCACCGGCCGCGACGGCGTCGTCCGCGCCGTCGTCGGCGTCCTCGCCCGCGCCCTCGTCCGCGCCCTCGGCGGCGTCCGCCACGACACCGGCTCCGCCGCCCCCGCCGCCCCCGCCGCGGAGCGCACCGGTCTGGCAGCCGACCCACCTCGTCCCCGAGGGCGGCATGGAGGCCTGGGCGGAGCCCGACCCCGCCCTCGAACCCGTCGTCCGGATCGACGCGGGGGTCGAGCTGCAGGTCGTCGAGCGCGCCGGCGACTGGGCGCGCATCGTCTGCTCCAACGGCTGGTCCGCCTGGGTCGACGGGCGTGCGATGGAGCGGCTCCGGTAGGCGCTCGGCCCGACGGTCCGCGCGAGCGGTCCGTCGTGGCGGTCCGTCCAGGCGTTCGCGCGGGGTGTTCGTGCGGGGTGTTCGCGCGGGGCGGGGTCAGGACAGGCTGAAGGTGCCGAGCGCCGTGTCGAAGACCTGCCGGCAGGCCGGCCAGTCCTGCTCCGGACAGCCGACGTAGATCAGGCGCTCGTCGCCGTTCGCGTCGATGAACGACTGGTCGATCGCATGCCGCAGGCCGTACTGTCCGGCGTCCCAGGAGAACTCCCACAGCGCACCCGGGAAGCCCAGGAACGTGTTGGGTTCGAGGGTGATCCGCCGGTAGTCGGTCGACGTCCCCGCCACGCTCGCCTCCAGCTGCAGGAAGTGGCTCTCGGAACTCTGGGACACCTTGGCGTTCAGGTTGACCCGCAGGAGGTGGGTCCCGTCGTCCGGGGTGTAGTCGACCTCATTGCCCGTCGTGCTGCGCGTCCAGCCGATGGGAACGGCCACGGTGAATCCGGCCGGGTCGGTGATCAACTGGTAGCCGGGGGGCACCGGGGTGGCAGGAGGCTGCGTCGGGGTGACCGGAGCCTGGGTGGTGGGCGGTTGCGTCGGGGTGGCCGGAGCCGGGGGCGTGGTCGGCGGCTGCGTCGGAGTGACCGGAGCCGGGGGCGTGGTCGGCGGCTGCGTCGGGGTGACCGGAGCCTGGGTGGTGGGCGGTTGCGTCGGAGTGGTCGGTGGAGTGGCCGGGGGCGTGGTCGGCGGCTGCGTCGGGGTGCTCGGCGCCGGGGTGCTCGGCTGCGTGCTCGGTGCGGTGGTGGTCGCGGGCGCCGTGGTGGCCTCACCGCCCCTGTACAGCGCGGTGGCCAGCCCACCGCCCGACAGGAGCAGGACGAGCACCGCGACGACCGCCAGCGCCGCGGCACGCCGCCGGCGTCCGCCGTCCCCGGCCGCCCGGTCCGACCCACCCCCCGCACCGGCGGCCCGGACCGTGGCAGCGGGTGCCACCGGAACCTCGGTCGGCCGGGTCGGCGCCACGACCGGGACCGTCTCGGTGGGCCGCGGGGCCGGCTCCCCACCGACGGTGGCCGCCGGAACCGCGGTCGGCGGGTGGGACGCGGTCGCGGGAACGGCCGTGGCCGCCACCGACCCGGCCGCCACCGCCGCCAGCAGCCGCCGCGCCTGGTCGTCGGTCGGGCGCGCGTCCGGGTCCTTCCGCAGCAGGGCGTCGAGGACCGGTCCCAGCGGACCTGCCCGGCGCGGCTCGGGCAACGGGTCGGCCACCACGGCGTGCAGCGTGCTGCCGGCCGTCGGGCGGCCGAACGGCGGCCGGCCCTCCACCGCCGTGTACAGCGTGGCGCCCAGGGACCAGAGATCGGATGCGGGCCCCGGCGGCCGCTCACCGGTGATCTGCTCCGGGGCCAGGTAGTCGGGCGAGCCCACCACGTCGCCGACCCGGGTGACCCGGGTGGAGCCCTCGAACGCCGCGATGCCGAAGTCGGTGAGGACGACCCGGCCGCCCTCCTCCAGCAACACGTTGGCCGGCTTGACGTCCCGGTGGACCACCCCCGCCTCGTGCGCCCGTTCCAGCGCCGCGAGGACCTGCGCCCCGACCCGGGCGGCCTCGCGCGGCGACAGCGGGCCGTCCGCGGCGATCGCGTCGGCCAGCGACCGCCCGTCGACCAGCTCCATCACGATCCAGGGCCGGCCGTCCTGTTCCAGCACGTCGTGAACGGTGACGATGCCCGGATGCTTGACACGGGCCGCCGCCCTCGCCTCCCGCTGCATGCGGGTGTACAGGACGGTGACCTCCTCCCCCGGCGGGCCGCCGACGCTCACCTCCTTCACCGCCACGTCGCGGTCGAGCAGCTGGTCGTGGGCCCGCCACACCGTGCCCATCCCGCCCCTGCCGAGCAGGGCGCCGAGCACGTAGCGCCCGCCCAGGAGCCGTGGCTCCCGGGAGCCCGCGCCGCCCGGAGGCGGTCCGGGTCCGTCCTGCGTGCTCACTGCGTACCCCTCACCTCGGGCGCGGGCGCTGCGGTCGGGATCCCTCCCTCCAGTCTCCCGCCTCCCGCCGTGGGTGACTACCGCCGTGGGTGACTGCCGCCGGGTCCGGGCACCACGGAGGCCCACTCCTTCCGCGCCCCGAGGCCGCCGACGGGTTGCCGACGACCCCGGCGGTGCGGGAGGAGTGGCCCCTGACCGCCGGGCCACACCGGGAACCCCGGTCTCCGACCGGGGCCGGAGCGCCGGGTCCGGGGCCGGGCCCCGTGACGGGTGTGGGCCGCACTCCCACCGAGCACCGCCGCGGCTTCCTCGACCCCGCCTCTGCACGGGAAGTCGAGAAATCGTGCACGCGGTGTCGACCGGGGCCGGAGGAAGCGGCCTAGATTCTCCAGGCGTTGGCAGGCGGGACACGTTCGCAGGGCCCCACCCCGGTGCGGGTGTCCGGCTCCTCCACCGCCGTCGAGAACACCAACGGGAGCAGACGTGAAGGTACTTGTGCTGGGTTCCACCGGCTACATCGGATCGGCCGTGGCACGGCGGCTGACGGCGGACGGCCACCAGGTGGTCCACCTGGTCAAGGAAGCGGGCCGGGTCGCGCCCGAACTGCAGTCGCGCGTGGGCGACTTGGCCGACCCGTCCGCCCTGCGGGCGGCAGTCACCGATGACATCGACGCCGTCCTGCACCTCGCCACGCCGACCGGCGACGAAGCGGTGGACGCCGCGGCCGTGGACGCGCTGACCGAGCGCCTGCACGGCACCGGCCGGGCGTTCGTCTACACCAGCGGGGTGTGGGTGCTCGGCGCCACCGGCGACACGGCGCTCGACGAGGACGCCGCCACGAACCCGATCGCCATCGTCGGCTACCGTCCGCGGATCGAGCAGCGGGTGCTGGCCCTGGCCGAGGACGACGTGCGGGCCGTCGTGCTGCGGCCCGGCATCGTGTACGGCCGCGATGGCGGCATTCCCGGCCTGATGACCGGCTGGGCGCGCGAGCTGGGCACCGGCCGCTACGTCGGCTCGGCGACGACCCGCTGGCCGATGGTGCACGTGGACGACCTGGCGCAGCTCTTCGTGCTGGCCCTGACCAAGGCCGAGACCGGCAGCGTGCTGCACGGCGTGGCCCACGAGGCGGTGCCGGTCGCCGCGCTGGCCGCGGCCGCCGACGTCGCCGCGGGCGGCACCGGCCGGGCCGAGCCGTGGCCGCTGGCGCGGGCGGCCGAGGCCGTGGGCGCCCCGTTCGCCGAGGCGCTGGGGCTCGACCAGGTGGTCTCCGGCCGGCGCGGCGTCATCGAACTGGGGTGGCGGCCCGACCGCCCCCACCCGCTGGCCGACCTCGTCGACGCCGCCGGAGGCGACCGCGGCTGACCTTCACCGGCGTGGGGCGGGCGCGCGGGGGGGGGGCCGGCGGCCCCGGCCCCCCCGCCGCCCCAGTAGCCGCCCCGCACCCCCCCCGGGGGGGCGGCGCTGTTTTTGGGGGGCAAGGCCCGGTACCCCAAAACGAGGGGTATA
>NZ_JBHXTG010000047.1:16265-60728 GCF_042677465.1 Kitasatospora sp. NPDC127111 | reverse complement strand
GCCAGTCGACGCGGCGCTGCGGGTCGCGGCCGGCGGACTCGTCGCCGGGGGGGGCCCCGGCGGTGCGTGGGGCGGCCGGCCCACGGCGCGCACCGGCCGCCCTCACCTGCCACCCGGTTTCCGGGCGGAGGGGAGGGCGGCCGGTGTCCGCGCCGTACCGCCTACAGCGCTGTCCGGTCCACAGCGCCGTACCGCCTACAGCGCGGTCCGGTCTACAGCGCCGTACGGTCTACAGCGCGGTCGGCTTGATCATGGCGAACGGGGCGCCCTGGGGGTCGGCGACCACGGACATCCGGCCGGTCCCGACGACGACCGGCGGGGCCAGTACGCTGCCGCCGGCCTTGACGAGGGCGTCCAGCGTGGACTCCAGGTCGTCGACCGCGAAGTAGGTCAGCCAGTGCGCGGGGGTGCCGGGCGGGTCGTTGGCGAGCAGGGTGACGCCGCCGACCGCCCGGCCGCCGACCCGGAGCTCCCAGTAGGAGTCGGTGCCCTTCCGCGGCTCGATCTCGATGCCGAACGCCGCGCCGTAGAACGCGGTGGCGGCGGGCACGTCCGTGGTGTGCAGCTCGTTCCAGGTGAGCGCGCCCGTCTCGTTGAGCACCTGGGCGCCGAAGAACTCGCCGGGCTGCCAGACGCCGAACACCGCGCCCTGCGGGTCGGCGGCGATCAGCATCCGGCCCAGGTCGCCGACCGCCAGGACCGGGACGAGCAGGGTCCCGCCCGCGGCGACGATCGCGTCCTGGGTGGCGTCGGCGTCGGTGCTGGCCAGGTAGCTGGTCCAGACGGTCGGCGGCTCCGGTACGCCCTCGGGGGCCATCGCCGGGCCGATGCCGGCCACCGCCCTGCCGTTGAGCTCGCAGACCGCGTACCCGCCGAACTCGGCCGGTCCCGGCCGGCCGCTCCAACCGAGCAGGTCACGGTAGAAGTCCAGCGCGGCCTGCTGGTCCTTCGCCATCAGGTCGACCCAGCACGGCATCCCGGTGGTGTACGGAGTGGTGACTTCGGGCATTCTCGCTCCCTCGGATAAGAGACTCCGGTCACCCTCTCGTCGCCGACCGGAGTCGCCCGTCCGACACGCCAGCACGAAGGAGGGAAGCCGACGCCCGCCATTCGGCTCCGGCCGTCCCCGGGCCGGAGCCGGCCGTGCACCCGGATGGCCGCGGGCGGCACCGCTCACCGCGAGGAGCGGGTCGGGTGGCCGGTCGGCCGACGGGCGGGGGCTTGGCGGAGCACCACCAGGGGGAGGACCAGCCAGCACACGCAGAACCAGGCCAGGGCCGCGCCGGCCAGCACCCAGGCCGCCGCGGAGAGCTCGGTGGCCGTGCGCAGCAGGAGCAGCAGGGCCGCGGTGATGGTGAGGGCGAGCAGGACCAGCCCGGAGGAGATGAGCCGGCCGGCGACGCGGATGAGTTCGGGCTTCATCCCGTGGCCGGACAGGAAGCGGTGGAAGGCCACCGGGGCGATGAGGGTCCCGGTGGCGAGGGCGCCGAGGAAGACGGTGGCGACGTAGAGGTGCCGGTCGAACTCGGGCAGGGTGGTGAACCGCGGCGTGAAGACGACGCTGAGCAGGAAGCCGAAGAGGATCTGCGCACCCGTCTGGCAGACGCGGACCTCCTGCAGCATCTCGTTCCACAGGCGGTCCGCCCGTTCCTCGGGGGTCTCGTCCCGGCCGGGGGCGGAGGTCTCGTCCCGGGAGGTCTCGTCCCGGCCCGGGGCGGGGGTCTCGTCGTCGGTCATGGGCCCGGCTCCTGTGGCGGGAGGGACGCCACGGTGGGGCGGCGTGGCACGGTACGGGCTCGAAGGCCGGCGGTGCTCTGCCCAGTCTGCGGGCGGCGGAGGGAGCCCGCCACCGGCCGGCGCGGGGCGGGACTCCTCCCACCCCGGACCGGCCGCGCTCGTCGGACCGGCCGCACTCGTCGAGGCCGCACTCGTCGAGGCCGCGCTCGTCGAGGCCGCACTCGTCGAGGCCGCGCTCGTCGAGGCCGCGCTCGTCGAGGCCGCGCTCGTCCGACCGGCCGGACTCCCCGGACGATCGCCGCCCGGCTACCGGTCGCGCGTGTACATCCGGATGCGGTAGCGCAGCCCGGAGGCCGAGGACCGCCAGCCGCCGTCCTCGGTGATGCTCCACCCCGGGTCGAGGGTCGGGGCGTAGGTGTCGCCCGCCACCGACAGGTCGATCTCGGTCACCGACAGCGTCACGGCGTGTTCCATGGCGGCCCGGTAGACCTGGCCGCCGCCGATCACCCAGACCTCGGCCCCGGGCTGCGCCCCGGCCGCGCTTTCGAGGGCCTCGGCCACGGAGCCGGCGCGTTCGGCGCCGTCGGCCGTCCACCCCGGGTCGCGGGTCACCACGATGTTGCGCCGGCCGGGCAGCGGGCGGAACCGCGGCGGGAGCGACTCCCACGTCCTGCGGCCCATGACCACGGGGTGCCCCAGGGTGGTCGCCTTGAAGTGCTCCAGGTCCTCGGGCAGGTGCCACGGCATCCCGCCGTCCGCGCCGATCACGCCGTCGAGGGTCTGCGCCCAGATCAGCCCGACGTTCACACCGCCACCGGTGCCTTGATCGCCGGGTGGTGCTGGTAGCCGACCACCGAGACGTCGGAGTAGGCGTAGTCGAAGAGCGAGTCGGCCTGGCGCAGCTCCAGCGTCGGGAACTCGAACGGTGCGCGCGTGAGCTGCTCGGTCACCTGGTCGACGTGGTTGTCGTAGATGTGGCAGTCGCCGCCGGTCCAGATGAACTCGCCCGGCGTGAGACCGGTCTGCTGCGCCACCATGTGCGTGAGCAGGGCGTAGCTGGCGATGTTGAACGGGACGCCGAGGAACAGGTCCGCGCTGCGCTGGTACAGCTGGCAGGACAGCCTGCCCTCGGCGACGTAGAACTGGAAGAAGGCGTGGCACGGTGCGAGTGCCATCTTGTCCAGCTCGGCCACGTTCCAGGCGGAGACGATCATCCGGCGGGAGTCCGGGTCGGCGCGCAGGGTGTCGAGGACGCCGCTGATCTGGTCGATGTGCCGGCCGTCCGGGCTCGGCCAGCTGCGCCACTGCACGCCGTACACCGGGCCGAGGTCACCGTTCGGGTCGGCCCACTCGTCCCAGATGGTGACGCCGTGCTCCTGCAGCCAGCCCACGTTCGAGTCGCCGCGCAGGAACCAGAGCAGCTCGTAGACGACGGACTTGAGGTGCACCTTCTTGGTGGTGACCAGCGGGAATCCCCGGGAGAGGTCATAGCGCAGTTGGTGCCCGAAGACACTCCGGGTACCGGTGCCCGTCCGGTCGGCCTTGGCCGTCCCGGAGGTGAGCACGAGCTTCAACAGGTCTTCGTACTGGGTGTCCGCCACACCGGCGATTGTACTGATCGCCGACGCCGCACCACCGGCCGCCCGAGACCCCGTCGGATGCCCGCGGCGCAATGGTATGCGCGTCGCAAACATGCGCTCGGCGCGCCTCGGTGGCGGGCGGGCGCGAGCCGGCCGGAGGTTTGGCCCGGCGGCTGGTGGAGCAGGCGTCCGGTAGGGCGTCGTCGCCGCCTCCGAGCGGGGCCCAGCAGGGCGGCGGCGCCCGTCGGCCCAGCAGCGCGTGCGAAGCCGCGCTCGAACGGGGACGCTGGCCGTGCGGGCCCGCAGAGCTTGACCGGCGGGGCCGGTGGTGTCGCGGGGGTAGTCGGGACGGAGGCTCCCATGGCCAGACCTGTGTGGACCGGGGTACTCAGCTTCGGGCTGGTGACGGTGCCCGTCGCCCTGTACACCGCGACGCGCTCCCACGACGTCCGCTTCCACCAGTTGCAGCGCGGCACCTCGGACCGGGTCCGCAACAAGCGGGTCAACGAGCGGACGGGCCGCGAGGTCGACTTCGGCGACATCGTGAAGGGCTACGAGGTCACCGAGGGCGAGTACGTCATCGTCGAGCCGGACGAGCTGGAACAGATCTCCCCCGGCCGCTCGAAGACGATCGACATCGGCGGGTTCGTCGACCTCGCCGAGGTCGACCCGATCTTCTTCGACAAGACCTACTACCTCGGCCCGCGCGGGAAGGAGTACGCCAAGGTCTACGCCCTCCTCGTCGAGGCCCTTGAGCACGCGAACAAGGCCGGGCTGGCGATGTTCTCGATGCGCGGCAAGGAGTACCTCACCGCGGTGCGCTCCGAGGGCGGCCTGCTGGAGCTGCACACCATGCACTTCGCCGACGAGGTCCGCGATCCCCGCACCGAGGTCGACAACCTGCCCGAGAAGGTCGACCTGTCCGAGCAGGAGGTCAAGACCGCCGAGCAGCTCATCGGCGCGCTCGCCATCGACTGGGAGCCCGAGGACTGGCACGACACGTACGAGGAACAGGTCAGGAAGCTCATCGAGGACAAGCTCGCCGGCCGCGAGATCGCCGTCTCCGCCGGCCCCGAACCCGAGGCCACCAACGTCATCGACCTCATGGACGCCCTGCGCCGCAGCCTCGACACGGCCCGCGAGGGCAAGGCGGCCGAACGGGCGAAGAAGCCCTCCGGCCGGTCGGCGCCCGCGGCCGCCGCCCGGACGCCGAAGACGACCGGCGGGAAGAAGAGCACCTCCGCCAAGACCGCGACCGCCACCAGAGCCACCGGGAAGAAGCGGGCCAGCGCCACCGGCGCGCAGCAGCTCTCCCAGCTCACCAAGGCCGAGCTCTACAAGCGCGCCACCGACCTCGACATCCCCCACCGCTCCACCATGACCCGCGACCAACTCCAGGAAGCCCTGGAACAGGCCGGACGGCCCCGCCGCGCAGCGTCCTGACCCACTGGGCCGTTGGCCCGCCGACGTTGGCCGCCGGCCACTGCGCATCGGCACCGCGTTGACCGGGTGGACCGGGTGGACAGGGTGGACCGGGTGGACCGCGCCGACCGCGAGAACGCACCGTGGAGTCCGAGACGATGGCCAGCACGCCCGACTTCGACCGGCTCGCCGACGAGCTCTACGCCCTCGCCCCCGGCGACTTCACCGCCGCCCGCAACCACCGCGCCGACCAGCTCAAGAAGAGCGACCCCCAGCTCGCCAAACGACTCCGCACACTTCACCGCCCCACCCTGGCCGCCTGGGCCGCCAACCTGCTCGCGCACCGTCACGGCGGCCTGGTCGAGCGACTGCTGGACCTCGGTCAGGCGCTGCGGGACGCCCAGGAACACCTCGCCGGCGACGAGCTCCGCGCCCTCACCGAGCAACGCCGCCAACTGGTCCGGGCGTTGACCGGACAGGCCCGGCAGGAAGCCGCCGCGGCCGGTCACCCGCTGGGAGCCGACGCCGTCGCCGACCTGGAGCGCACGCTGAGCGCCGCGCTCGCGGACCCCGATGCCGCTCACACGCTGGCCCGGGGCCGGCTGACCGCCCCGCTGGAACCGGTGCTCTGGCCCGGCGCCGCGCCCGGCGGGCCGGAGGCCGAAGCGGCCGCGGTGCCGGGGGCCGCGGGCGAGGGGAAGAGAGCCAGGCCGGGACGGCGCGGAGCGAGGCCGGAACCGAGCCGTCCGCCGTCGCCTTCCACGGTCGGTGAACCGGGCGGCGAACCGGTCGGCGAACCGGTCGGTGCGAGGAAGCGGGCCGAGAGCGCGAAGCAGCGGCAGCGGCGACAGCAGCAGCGCGAACGGGAACAGGCGCACGAGCGCGCACTGGAACGGGCCCGCCGGGCGGTGGCCGAGGCGGAGGCGGCCGCTCGCGAGGCGGCCGGACGCCGCGATGCGGCCGCGGGTGCACGCGGCGACGCCGAGTCCGCCCGGCAGCGTGCCGAGGACGAGGCCGAGCGGGCGCGGGCGGCGCTCGCCGAGGCGCGGGAACGCGACGCGCGGGCACAGGAGGAGCTCACCCGGGCCGAGGAGCAGCTCCAGGCCGCCGGGGACGCGGCGGACGTGGCCCGCGACCAGGCGGCCCGGGCGCGGCAGGCCCTCCGGGCCGCGGTCGAGCACCTGCGCGAGCTGGAGTCCGCCGGCCCCGTCGACGACGGGAACTGAACGGCCCCGCGGCCACTCCCCCGCCTTTCCCCCCGGTGAGCCGAACGGAGACGCCGTCAGCGCCCGGGCCGGCGCGCCCTGGTGGAGCCGTCCGCGAACAGTGGTGTTCACGGACGGCTCCGCCGAGGGGCGTCGGCCCGGTGGCCGGACGGGTCAGTATGGGGTCAGTAGGAGGTCAGTAGTAGTGCCGGCGTCCGCCGACTGCGTGCCCGAGGGCACCGGCGACCCACAGGATGAGACCGACGGCGACGAGAACGATGCCGATGGTCCACAGGATCCCGATGCCGGTGAGCAAACCGATGATGAGCAGAATGACTCCGAGGACGATCACGAAAGCCTCCGGTGGGTGCGGGCGGACGGGTTCGCGGAAGCCGTGTGACCTGCGGCTTTCCGGCCGGGCCCATGCGCTGCGTCTACCACGCCTTCAGCCGGCCAAACCCTCCGTTCCGCGACCGTGCGGCCCGGGGGGCGGGCACGGCGTTCGGGCTCGGTCCGCACGCGGGTCATCCGGTACCGGCCTCCGTGGGCGCCACCGGTCGGACCGGCAGGCCGCGACCCCCTGCCCGTTGGCCCAACCCCGCGTGCGCGCGCCGGGCACGGCGGCGACGCTGGCGGTGCGCCGTCCGTACCACCGGGCGGCGGGCCGGCCGTACAGCCGAGGACTGGGGAGGACACCATGGCCCGACCCGCGCGGACCGTCGTGCCCGCCGTCAGCCCGGTCGCCGGGCCGCTCGTCCTCCCCGCCGCGAGGGGGACCCGTTCTCCCGGCCGGGCGGCCAGCTCCCGGCCATACCGGCCGTGCCCGCCCCGCCGGCCGTGCCGCCCGCGTCCCGCGTCCTGTCCCGGCACCACCACCGGCACGGCACCATGACCTTCCGGCATCCGTCCGAACGCAGCCGTGCGGGGCGGGGGCGGTTCGAGCGGTCCGCCGAGGCCGCGTCCAACCTCACCAGTTCCCCGGTCTTCTACGCGGCCTGCCTGCTGCTGGTCGCCACCTTCGTGACGGTCCACATCATCGGCCTCTCCCAGGAATGGAAGATCCTGGTCGGGGACATCATGACCGCGCTCAACCTGCTGCTCCTGGCCCTGCTCAAGAACGCCGAACGCCGCGCCGAGCACGCCGTCCAGCGCAAGCTCGACGCGATCGCCGTCGCCCTCCTGCGGCAGATCGACGGAGAGGACCCCCAGCAGGCCCGCAGGGCACTCGAGGAGGCCATCGGCATGGAGGAGGAGGTCTGACCGAGCCCGCCCGGGCGCGGCCGGCCCGCCCGCCCGCCGGAGTCCGGCGAGTAGCTGGGTCAGTCGCCCCGGAGCAGGTCGTGCAGCTCGGCGGTGTCGACGATGTGGGCCCGGGACGGGAGCACCCGGTGGAGCAGGACGTCGTGGACTTCCGCGTCCGGGTCGGCGACCCCGTCGGACAGCACGTAGAGCCGGTAGTCGCGGTCGGCCGCGTCGATGACGGTGGACAGGACGGCGCCGCTGGTACTGACGCCGGAGACGACCAGCGTGGTGATGCCGCGCTCGCGCAGCTGCTGGTCGAGGTCGGTGGTGCACATGCCGCCGTGGCGGACCTTGCGCACGACGAGGTCGCCGTCCCGGGGAGCGAGGCGCTCGTGGACGGCGGCGGCAGGGTCCTCGTGGTGCATGACACGGTGTCGGGCCAGCGGGCCGAAGGACCTGTTGTCGGCCGGGATCGCGTCCCAGTCCGCCTCGGTGAAGCCGACGCGCGCGTAGGCGACGGTGCCGCCCTTGGCACGGACGTCGGCGATGGCCTCTCCCACCCGGTCGAGCAGGGCCTCGCGGTCCGCGCCTTCGGGCAGTGCGGCCAGGATCGCGGGCTGGCAGTCCATGACGAGGAGAGCGGTGTGCGCGGGGTCGAGAACTGGGGCCGTGGTCATGTGGGTGTCCTCCGTGGTGGTGGTGCGCCTGGTCGACGCGGACGTGCGGGGGCGGATCAGCGGCGGCCTGCGCGCGTCGCCGACGAGTTCGTCAGCGGGTCGCGGCGGTGCGGCGCGGCAGGGCGTGGCGGCAGCGGGTTCTGGCAGTGGGTTCTGGCAGTGGGTTGCGGCAGCGGGCTGCGGTGCGTCATGCGGGGCTCCGGGACGGTTCCGGCTCGGGCTGCGACGTCCGGTCGCGTCGCGGAAGCAGGAGCGGGGTGCCGAGGATGAGCAGCCCCGCGGCCGCGAGCGCGGTGCGCGGGCCGGTGACGTCGGCGAGCAGCCCGCCGAGTGCGGTGAGGACGGCGATGGACACCTGCTGGCCGATCGACCAGGCCGCCAACGTGCGGGCGACGAGCCGGTCGGGCGTGCGTTCGAGCCGGTAGGTGGCGAGCACCGGGGAGTGGAGGCTCATGTTGACGATGATCGCCAGCTCGACGGCCATGACGGTGACGAGGCCGACGACGCCCGGCCGGACGAAGGCCAGGCCGATCAGCCAGACGGCACGCAGGGTGCCGGCGGTCCGGAGGACCTGGTGCCGGCCGTGGCGGGCCACGACCCGGCCGGCCAGCCGGGAGCCGACGAGTCCGCCGAGGCAGGGAGCGGCGAAGGCGAGGCCGTACTGCCAGGGGGCGAAGTCGAGTTGGCGAAGCAGGAGGATCGCCAGCAGCGGCTCGGTGGCCATGATCAGACCGGAGACCAGCAGGTTGTTCAGGTAGAGCGCCCGCAACCCGGGATCGCCCGCGATGTGTCGCCAGCCGTCGAGCACCGCGCCCGCCCGGACCGGGCCCCTGCCGCTGGGTTGCGGCGCGTCCTCCCGGCCCCGGATCGCGGTGATGCCCAGCGCGGAGAGCAGGTAGCTGAGCGCGTCGGCCACCACGGTGGTCACCGGTCCGAACACGCCGATCGCCGCCCCGCCGAGCGGTGGCCCGACCGCGATGGAGCTCCAGTTCGTGGACTCGAACCGCGCGTTCGCCACGAGCAGGTCGTCCGGCCGGACGAGGGCCTTGAGGTAGGCGCCGCCGGCCGCGGTGGCCGCGATCCTGGCCGCGGCGACCACGGCCGAGATCACGAACAGCTGGACGAAGCCGAGCGTGCCGAGGGCGTAGGCGACCGGGATCGTCGCCATGGCCGCGAACCGGACCAGGTCCATCGCGATCATGACCGGCCGCTTGCGCCGGAACTCCACCCACGGCGCGAGCGGCACCGCGATCAGCGCGCCCACCGCGGGCCCCACCGCGGACAGCGCCGACACCTCGGCGGGGCCGGCCCGCAACACCAGCACGGCGATCAACGGCAGGGCCCCGAACCCCAGCGCGGACCCGTAGGCGCTCACGGCGTACGCCGACCACAACCAGCCGAACCGCCGGCCCAACGACCTCCTGCCCAGCATGCTCTGCGCGCTCCTTCTCGTCCCACCCGAACAAACCGACGTTGACCGAGGAGAGCCAAGCGGGCCGGACAATCGCAGGTCAAACAACCACCCGACGGCCCTGACACAACCATTCGTTGTTCACTAAGGTGAATCGGCATGGACCTCGAAGCCGTACGCACCTTCGCCGCCGTCGCGGAAGCGGGCCAGTTCCAGCTGGCCGCCGCCGATCTGGCGATCACCCAGCAGGCCGTCTCCAAGCGGATCGCCGCGCTGGAGCGCGACCTCGGCGTGCGGCTGTTCACCCGAACGCCCCGCGGCGCCGAACTCACCATCGACGGGCAGGCGTTCCTGCCCCACGCGCGCGAGCTGCTCCGCGTCGCCGAGCGCGCGGCCGCGTCCGTCCGCACCGGCCGCCGCCCCCTGCGCGTCGACGTGATCAACTCGCGCGGCGCGGCGTCGGGACTGATGCGCGACTTCCACCGCGCGAACCCCGACGTCGACCTGGACGTCCTGATGCTGTTCGAGATCGAGAACGCCGTCGCCGCCATCCGGTCCGGCGCGATCGACGCGTCCTTCCGCGCCGTCGCCATGCCCGGCCGGCACCTTCCCGAGGACATCGAGTCCGTCCGGGTGGTCGACGAGCCCCTCCAGCTCCTCACCGGCCCCGCCCACGCGCTGGCGGGCGCCCGGTCGGTGACGCTCGCCCAGCTCGTCGGGCACCGGATCTGGATGCCCGGCGTCGTGCCCGGCACCGAGTGGGGCGCCTACTACGACGACCTCGTCGCCGAGTTCGGCCTCACCATCGAGGCGACCGGCCCCAACTTCGGCTCCGACGCACTCCTCGACACCATCGCCGACACCCCGGCCCTGGCGACCTTCATGGGCGGGCACACCCGCCTCGTCTGGCCCGCCGACCACGGCCTGCGCCGCATCCCGGTGACCGACCCGACGCCCGTCTACCCGCACTCGCTGCTCTGGCACCGCGACAACCCCCACCCGGCGCTGGCCACCCTGCGCGCCCACCTCACCGCGACGGCGGCCGGCCACGACGCCCCCGGCACCTGGCGGCCGGGCTGGGTGCGTCCTCACTGAACGACGCCACGTCCTCCACGACCACCCGCGCCGGCTCGCGTCCGGAGCCGGCCGTCTCCCTCGCTCAGCGGGCGCGCCAGCGGACGGCTGAAGACCGCCACCCGCACTTCAACGAGCTCAGCGCCCACCTCCCGCCGCCCGCCGTCAGCCCGGACGTCGCGGCGATCCGCAGCGTCCACCGCACCCCGCCGCAGGCCTGAGCGGTCAGCGCCGCATCGGCATGGCCTGCCACCGCGTCACCACAGGAGCGTTGAGCACCACCGCAGCGCCGCCCCGGCCTCACATCCGCCGCACATGATGCCAGGGCGCACCGACACCGGCGCCACCGATATCGGCGCGGCCCGGGGGACCGCGAGGGGCGCGGTGAGCTGCGGAGGCTCGGCCTCCGGGCGACCAGGGCCGGCCGGCGGGGCGGGCGGACGACGGGCCGGGAGGGGCGCAGCAGGCGGCGGGCGGCGGGTCTGGAGGGGCGGCGGGCCGACAGGCGGGCGGCGGAAAATGAGTTGCCGGCGGGCCGTGGCCTCGACCACGATCGTCCGCATGGACTTCTGACGGCTGCCACGTAGCGACAACCGACCCGTCGCGAGATCGACCTCTGCGCCTGAGCACTCGGCCCCGAGGCGATGACTCGCGCCGCCCTCGTGTGCATCCGTCAGATGACAGGAGCCGCGGCCCTGCCTGCCAGAGCCGGCTCCTGCTGAGTCCTGAAAGCAACCATCTCCATGAATACCCACCGCAAGGCCCGTTGGGCCGTGCGTCAGTCCGCCCTGCCCGCCGTCGTCCGCCCCTGCCCGGACTGCCCCGGCACGCGGCACCGCCCCTCGGGCAAGATCCGCGTCAACGCGAGCGGCAAGCTGCTCGACGTCTGGCTGCTGCTGAGCTGTGCGACGTGCGACCGGACCTCGAAGGTGCCCGTCCACGAACGCGTCCACGTCTCGTCGCTGGAGCCCGCCCGTCTGGTGGCCTACGAGAACAACGATCCGGGAGTGGTGCGGGAGCTGACGATGAGTGCGTCACTCGCCACGAAGAACGGGTACCGCCTCGACTGGACCGGTACCTGGGCGCTGGAGACCCGCACGCCCCTCTACGCGCTCGACGACCCGACGCCCCTCGGGGTCGTGGTCGGCTTCGAACTGCCCGCGCCGGTCCGCGTCGAACGGCTGCTCATGCTCGGCCTCGGTCTCAGCCGCACCGCGGTGCGACGCATGGTCGGGGACGGGCGCATCCAGCTGCCGCCGGGGCTGGGCGCCAAGGCGCACCGGGACTTCGAGCTCACCCTCCACGACCGCGGCGCCGTCGACGCCGCGAAACACCCGGAGCTCCCCGGCGCTCCGGCCGAGGTGCGCACCGACCTGAGCCACCTCGGGTCACCCGGCACGCCGCCGCGATCCTCGCGCCCGGCGGCAGCGGGAGCGTAGCGGCGGGGCGGCGGGGCCTCCCGACAGCCTTCGAGCTGCCGGGAGGCCCCGCTCCGCGCGACACCCGCCACGGTCAGCCGGTCGGGACCGACCGAGGCGGCCCTCCCGGTTCCTTCGGCGAACCACCCGGTGCGCAGCCGCGACGTCCGCACTGGTCACCTCGTCTAGAGTGATCGACTCGCACAGGACCAGCCGATCGAACAAGGAGTGACATGCCGTCACCGAAGCTCTCCCGACGTCGTCTGATGCTCGCCGGGGCAGGCGTCGCCGCCGCCACGGCGGCGCCCGTGGCCCTGAACGGAACCGCGCAGGCGGACACCGCCGTGAACCCGGCGAACGTGCCCGACGGGGCTCCGCTGATCAAGGTGGAGAACGGGTCGACCCGGTGGGGCAGCGGCGGCATCGTCAACCAGGACACCTCGACCACGCTGCAGGGCATCGCCTTCGACTCGGTCAACGGTCACCTCTACACCCTCCAGATAGCCGGGGCGAGCCAGGTCGCCTACCTCAAGTCGGGCAGCCAGGTCGCCGTCACCGCGGCCGTCACCGGCGACGACCACGCCGCCTCCGGCGACATGTGCCTCACCAAGCACGACCTGAACGGCAACGTCCTCGGCTCCATGTACCTGCTCGGCTTCGGGCACGGCGTCTCCCTCGGCATCGAACCGGCGAGCGGCAGCACCCCTGCCTACGTCTGGACGGAGGCCAACGCGGCCAGGAGCGGCTACGGCCAGGAGATCGTGCGCTTCCCGTTCGCGGACCGGACCCTGCTGTGGACCAGCCACCCCGCCGTCCAGCGGGTGGCGTCCCCGGACCCGGCCGCGACCTCGATGACGCCCTACGTCGACGCGGCCAACGGCATCCTCCTGCTGCGCTACGTGCTCAACGGCGCCCACTGGTTCGCCGCCTACGCCCTGGCCGCGGCGCGGACGGCCGCGGTCGGCGGCACCGCCCTGCCGGCCCCGCTCGCGCGCATCCAGCAGCCGTTCCTGCCCAAGGCCGACGCCAACGGCGATCCCACGGCCGAGGAGGCGGTGTTCCAGGGTTTCGCCTCGCACGGCCGGTACGTCTACCTGCTGGACGGCGAGGCCCGGAAGAACACCGACACCTCGCAGCCGCTCTCCGCCGAGGACAAGTGGACCATCCACACCACGTCGTTCGACCTCAACGGCGTCCTGAACGACCCGGTCACCGGCTACATCAGGCGCACCCACTCGGAGGCGGACGCGGGCGCCAACCCCCGTGAGCCCGAGGGCATGGCCGTGTACACCGGCTCCCAGGGGCTGCGCCTCTGCTTCGGCATCACCAACAACTCGCCGACCGGAACGCGCCAGTTCGACCTGTACTACAAGGCCTGAGCCCGACCCGGTGGCCGCGGGAGCGCTCCCCGCGGCCACCGGCCCGCCGTCGGCGAGCTCCGCACCGTCACCGCCCGGCATGCTGGGGCGAGTTCGAGGTCCTGCTCCCGACCGTCATCGGCTTCCCGCTTCCGGCGCGTACCGTTCCCAGGTGTCGGGCCCACCGCGTGCGGCCGCGCCACCTTCGGCGTCGGCGAGGCCGCCGGGTGTCGTCGTGGCTTGGAGCGGCCGACCCCGCTGTCGCCCCGGCCGCCGCACGTCTTCCCGGTCTCGTGGGCGATGGCCGGCGCCAGGGCCCGGAGGCGGCCGACAATGGCCGCATGAAGGTCAGAGTTGTCGGCGCGGGCATCGTCGGGCTCGCCTGCGCGCTTCGCCTGCGAGAGGCCGGGCACGAGGTTTCGCTGGTTGCCGCCGATCGGCCCGAGAACACCACGTCGGCCGTGGCGGCGGCGCTGTGGTACCCCTACCGGGCGTTACCCGAGCAGGCCGTCACCCGCTGGGCCGCTCGCACGTACGACGTGCTGACCGGCATGGTGGACCGGCCGGGCACCGGGGTGAAGCTCCGGACCGGACGTGAGCTGTTCCGCCTGCCCACCGGGGACCCGTGGTGGGCGGGCGCGGTGCCGGCGCTGAAGCGGGTCCCGCCCGCCGGGCTCCCCCCGGGCCACGCGGACGGCCTGGAGTTCCCCGCCCCCGTCGTGGACATGCGGGTGCACCTCGCCTGGCTGTTCGATCGCGTGCACGCCCTGGGCGTCGACATCACCTGGGGGAGGGTCCAGCACCTGGCGGACGCGGCCGCCGACGTCGACGCCGTCGTCAACTGCACCGGACTGGGTGCCCGCGAACTCGTCCACGACCTCACCCTGACGCCGGTCCGCGGCCAGGTGGTCATCGTGGAACAGACCGGACTCGACGGGTGGACGCTCGACCAGAGCGACCCGCGGCAGCTGACCTACGTCGTTCCCCGGACCGACACGATCGTCCTCGGCGGGACCGCCGAGGAGAGCGATGAGGACCGCGCCGTCCGGCCGGCCACCGCGTCGGCCATCCTGCGGCGCTGTTCGGCCCTCGTGCCGCAGGTCGCCGGCGCCCGGATCCTCGGCCACCGCGTCGGGCTGCGCCCGGCCCGGCCGACCGTGCGGCTGGAGGCCGAGGAGCACGCCGGCCGTGGCGTCGTCGTCCACTGCTACGGCCACGGAGGGGCCGGCGTGACCCTGTCGTACGGCTGCGCCGACGATGTCGTGCGCCTGGTGTCGGAGCGCGCCTCCAGCGGGCGGTGACCGTTCCGGGGCGTGCCGGGCCGGGGCCGCGTACCGGTCGGCGGACGCTGGAACCGGCCGCGAAGTCCGTTTCGTCCGCGGAGACGTAGACGTAGGGGGCCAGGAGCAGGCGCTCGGTGCGCGGCGTCGGAGCCACGGTCGGTGCCGCTACCCACCCGACTCCGGGGCCGGCGAGCCGGTTCCGGCCGGCGAGGGCGCGGGGCCCTCGCCGGCCGGGTCCGGTCCGGGAGCCGTGATCACATGTTGATCATGTGGCCGGCCAGGCCGTGGATGGCCTCCTTGACGGCCTCGCCCAGGGTGGGGTGGGCATGGACGTTGCGGGCGACCTCGTGGACGGTGAGGTCCCACTGCTGGGCGAGGGTCAGCTCGGGGAGCAGCTCGGTGACCTCGGGGCCGATCAGGTGGGCGCCGAGCAGCTCGCCGTACTTGTCGTCGCTGATGACCTTGACGAAGCCGATCGGGTGGCCGAGCCCGTGCGCCTTGCCGTTGGCGGTGAAGGGGAACTTGGCGACCTTGACGTCGTAACCCAGCTCGCGGGCCTGCGCCTCGGTGTAGCCGAAGCTGGCGATCTGCGGCTGGCAGTAGGTGGCGCGCGGGATCATCGCGAAGTCGAGCTCCATGGTCTCGGCCCCGCCGATGGTCTCGGCGGCGATGACGCCCATCGACTCGGCCGCGTGGGCGAGCATCAGCTTGGCGGTGACGTCGCCGATGGCGAAGATGTGCTCGACGTTGGTGCGGCCGCGGCCGTCGACGGCGATGGCGCCGCGCTCGGTGAGCTTCACGCCGGTGTTCTCCAGGCCGTAGCCGTGGACGCGCGGCACGAAGCCGATGGCCTGGAGGACCTTGTCGGCCTCGAGGACCTTCTGCTGGCCGTCCGTGGTGGTCACGGTGACGCGGACGGGGGCGGCCGGGTCCTTGTCGTCGATCGAGTCGACGCGGGTCGAGGTGAGCACCTCGATGCCGAGCTTGCGGTACTGCTTGGCCAGCTCGGCGGAGACGTCGGCGTCCTCCAGCGGGACCATCCGGTCGAGGAACTCGACGATGGTGACCTTGACGCCGTAGTTGTGCAGCACGTACGCGAACTCGACGCCGATCGCGCCGGCGCCCGCGATGATGATGCTGCCGGGCAGCTCCTCGGTGAGGATCTGCTCCTCGTAGGTGACCACGCGGTCGCTGAGGCTGGTGCCGGGGAGCAGACGGGTGGTGGCGCCGGCGGCGATGACGCAGTGGTCGAAGGTGACCATCTCGAAGCCGCCGGCGGTGAGCGCGACCTGCAGGGTGCGGTCGTCGACGAAGGTGCCGCGGCCGTCGTACTCGGTGATGCCGTTCTTCTTCATCAGGTAGTGGACGCCCTTGACCCGGCCGTCGGCGACCGAGCGGCTGCGGCGGAACGCCTCGCCGAAGTCGAAGGTGACCTGGCCCTCGACCTTGATGCCGAAGGTCTTGGCCTCCTTGGTGAAGATGTGCGCCAGCTCGGCGTTGCGCAGCAGCGCCTTGGAGGGGATGCAGCCGACGTTCAGGCAGACGCCGCCCCAGTACTTGGCCTCGATGACGGCGGTGCGCAGGCCCAGCTGGGCGGCGCGGACGGCGGCGGTGTAGCCGCCGGGGCCGGCTCCGAGGACGACGACGTCGTAGTGGGTGCTGCTCATGGTGCTGACTCCTCCGAGGGTGTCACGGTGACGTGATCTCGGTGCCATGGTGTCAGGCGCCCGCGCTGTGCACCCACCGGACCCCGGAGGTCGCACCTCCGACCGGGTTGCCGGCGGGCCCGCTGGGGGCCCGCCGGCCCGTTTCGTCCCGGAAGGCGTCACGTTCCGTGGCGACGGGGAGGGCTGGGAGAGCCGGCGGAGCCGGGAGGGATCAGGCCGCGACCTCGTGGGCGTGGCCGCCCCCGAGACCGCCGCCGCTGCCGGCCTGGCCGTCGGTGTGCTGGGGCGGCACCGGGGCGTGCAGGCCGGAGAGGTCCCAGGCGTAGGTGCCCACGGAGTCGGCGATGACGTCGATGTTGACGTCGAAGGCCGCCATGTCCAGGTTGTCCACGGTGTCGCAGGCCTTGTGGTAGCACTTGTCGAAGGCGACCCCGGCGGTGCCGCCGTAGCGGGTGGCCTGGGCGGCGGACTTGATGACCTCGGCGCCGGTGTCGGTGCCGCCGGCCGGGATGCCGGCGTCGATGAACGGGCCGTAGTCGGAGCGGCCGGTGAAGTCGGTGCCCTCGTGCGGGACTCCCATCCCGTCGAGGAAGTCGGTGATGTGCCGTTCCAGCTGCGCCGAGCCGTCCGGGCCGGGGCCGGAGCCGACGTGGTCGGAGTCGTCGCCGTCGTAGACGAACTGGGCGGAGTTGGGCGAGGCGATCATGTCGAAGTTCAGGTAGAGCTTGATCTTCTTCTGCTCGGCCTCGGGGAGCGCCTTCACGTAGGCCTCGGAGCCCTTGAGGCCGAACTCCTCGGCGGACCACCAGGCGAACCTGAGCTTGTTCTTGACGGGCCGCTTGGCGACGTTCCGGGCGACCTCGAGGATGCCCGCCGAGCCGGAGCCGTTGTCGTTGATGCCCGGTCCGGCGGCCACGGAGTCCAGGTGGGCGCCGATCATCACGGTGTTGTTCTCGTCGCCGCCGCGGGTCTCGGCGATGACGTTCCAGGTCTTGCGCTTCTCCATGAAGGTGCGGAGGTCGAGGTTGACGGTGACCGGGCCGGCGGCGGCCCCGGCCGCCAGGGCCTCACCGGCGGCCTTGCCGATGCCGCCGGTCGGGATGCGGCCCGAGCCCGGCTCCCCGAGGGTTCCGTTGAGGTCGCCGTCGGTGTTGTTGTAGACGATCGCGCCGACCGCGCCGGCGTCCGCCGCGGCCGCCTGCTTGACGGCGAAGCTGCAGCCGCCGCGCTTGATCAGGGCGACCTTGCCGGTGAACGCGCCGGCCGCGTAGTCGGTGGCCTCGCACCCGGTGGTGGCGTCCACGGGGACGACCGCCAGTTCGGCGTTCAGGCCCGCCGCCGGGCCGCTCGCGGAGTAGGTCATGGCGATCACCGGCACCTGCTCGGCCTGCGGCGACACCACGGCCAGCCGCTCCGAGAGGGCCTCGAAGAACGTGTACTCGAATTCCTGCTTCGACACCTTCAGCCCGGCCCGGCGGGCCTGCTCGTAGACGTAGGCGGCCGATTCCTCGTGGCCGCGCGAGCCCGCCACCCGGGTGCCGCCGTTGCGGTCGGCGATCCGCTGCAGGACCTCCAGGGTGTCGTAGGCGTCGTCCGCACTGCTCTCCTCGACCAGCTTCGCGGCGAGCTTCTCCCCCTTGCGGGCCGGGTCCGGATCGGCCGCCGCGCTCCCGGCGCCGACCAGCAGCAGCGGGGTCACCAGGCC
Source organism: Kitasatospora sp. NPDC127111 (assembly GCF_042677465.1). Taxonomy (NCBI): domain Bacteria; kingdom Bacillati; phylum Actinomycetota; class Actinomycetes; order Kitasatosporales; family Streptomycetaceae; genus Kitasatospora; species Kitasatospora sp. NPDC127111. The sequence continues at coordinate 42,949 of NZ_JBHXTG010000047.1, read as the reverse complement.
GGCGACCGCCAGCGCGGCGCCCGCCCCCCGGCGCACGGCGGCGGCGGACGGGAGGGGTGAGGCGGCCGGTCGACGGGTCCGAGCGTTCAAGGCGAGATCCTTCCGACGGTTCGTGGGAACCTTGATTTGACATGCTCGGCGCCACGTTGCCAACCCCGCCGCGCGAGCTGACCGGATGCGGACACCGGGCACCGCGGTGATCCTGGAGGGGTGGGGCCGTCTCATCCGGGAGTGTGACCGAATGTCCATGATGGATAAGCTCAAGCAGATGCTGAGGGGCCATGAGGACCAGGCCGAGAAGGCCGTCGACAAGGCGGGCGACGCCGTCGACGAACGGACCCAGGGCAGGTACGGCGATCATGTCGACACCGCGCAGGAGAAGGCCAAGGAGCAGTTCCGCGACCAGCCGCCCCAGTAGCGCCGCTCAGTAGCCCCGCCGGCGCGGCCCGGCCACCCCGTGGCCGGCTCCGTCGCCCCGGTTCGGGCCGGCACCCCGGTCCGGCAGGTGCCGTCGCACGTGCCGGACCGGGGTGCGCGCGGGTCAGGGCCCCTCGTCGGCCGTGCTCCCCGTGCCGCCCGTGCCATCCGTAGCGCCCGTGGCACGGTCGCCGTCCGTGGCACCGTCGACGCCCGTGCTGTCCGTGCCGTCCGTGCCGTCCGTGCCACCTGCGCCGTCCGCGCCGCCCGTGCCGTCCGCGCCGCTTTCGCCGGCCGCCCGCGCCCCGCAGCGCTCACAGGCTCCCGGGCCGGGCCGCTCGCGCAGCCGGCCGCACTCCTCGCACACCCGGTCCAGCCAGCAGGCCGGCTCGCCGCCGTCGCTCACGCCGCCCTCCGCTTCTCCGCTTCTCCGCTCCCGCCGTGCGGTCACCCGCGCCTTCGTGGCCCTCGGCCGTGCCTTCGATTGTGGCGCGGGGTGCCGCACGACAGCGAGTAGACATTGTCTACGGGGGCCTGGTAGACAGTGTCCATGAACGATCAGAAGCCGGGCCTGCGCGCCCGTCTGGTGACGGCCGGCGTCGAGCTGGTGACCGGGGAGGGCGTCCACGCGCTCACCCTGCGCGAGATCGCCCGCCAGGCCGGCGTCTCGCACGGCGCACCCCGCCGCTACTTCGCCACCCACGCCGAGCTGCTGGCGGCCATCGCCCGGCACGGCTTCGAGGAGCTGGCAGCCGCGCTGGCCACCGCCGACGGCACGGCCGCCGGCAGCCCGCGCACCCGGCTCGCCGCGCAGTGCCGCGGCTACCTCGACTACGCGGCCGCCAACCCCGGCATGTTCGACCTGATGTTCCGTCACGACATCCTCGAAGGCAGCGGAACCGGCCTGCGGCAGACCACGCTGCCGCTGTTCGAGACCTTCACCCGGCTGGTCGCCGAGGTGCGGCCGCCCTCCGGCGCCGCGCCGGCGGCCGTCGCCGCCGCCCTCTGGGCCAACCTGCACGGCCTCGCCCAACTCCGGTCCTGGGGAAGCCTCCGGCTCGCCACCGGCACCGACGACATCGGCCCGCTGCTGGACGTCGCCCTGACCGCCCACCTCGGGTCGGAGGCCCGGTGAACGTGACCGTCCGCCGGCGGCTGACGCTCGCCGGGAGCATCACGGGAGCCGGCATCGTCGCCCTGGACGGGACCGTCCTCACCGTCGCCCAGCCCCGGATGCAGCGCGACCTGCACGCCTCCTTCGCGGCGGTGCAGTGGACCAGCACCGCCTACCTGATCGCGGTGGCGAGCCTGCTCGTCTTCGCCGGGCGGCTCGGTGACCGCTACGGTCACCAACGGGTCTTCGCCATCGGCGTGTTGGGGTTCGCCGCGACCTCGGCCGGGATCGCCGCAGCACCCGGCATCGGCTGGGTCGTCGCCCTGCGCGCCCTCCAGGGCGTGGCGGGCGCGCTGCTGCAACCCGCCACCCTGGGCATGCTGCGCGCCGCGTACCCGGCCGACGAGTTGGCCATGCCGATCGCGCTGCGCACCAGCGCGATCGGGCTGGCCGCCGCGGCCGGGCCGGTGGTCGGCGGCGCGCTGACCACTCACCTCGGCTGGCGGGCCGTCTTCCTCCTGACCGTCGTGCCCGCCGCCGTGGCCGGCCTGCTCGCGCTGGTCGTCCGCCTGCCGCAGCCGCCCGGTGACCGCGCCGCCGGCCTCGACCTGCCCGGTGCGGGGCTGCTCGCGGCGGCCCTGGTGTGCCTGGTGCACACCCTGGTCGGCCTCCCGGAGCACGGCCCGACGGCGGTGACGGCGGTCGGGCTGCTCGCCGCCGGGCTGTTCGGCACCGCCTTCGTCCGGCACGAGCGGCGCACCGCCCGCCCGTTGCTGCCGCCGCGCGTGCTCGGTTCGGCCACCGTGGCGTCCGCGCTCGGCGTGCTGCTGACGGCGTCCGCGGCGATCTTCGGCACGCTGTTCCTCGGCACGTACTTCCTGCAGGACGTGCTGGCCCTGGACCCGCTCGGGAGCGGGCTCCGGGCGCTACCGCTCGCCGTGACGATGGTGCTGGCCGCTCCGGCCTCCGCCGTCCTGCTGCGCCGTCACGGCGCCCGCCGCACGGTGACGTCGGGCATGGCGCTGATCGCGGCGGGCGCGCTGCTGGCGTCCCGGTTCGACCAGTCCTCGGGGGCGCTCGCGATCGGGGGGACGTTCCTGCTGCTGGGCGCCGGGTTCGGGACGGTGATGGTCACCGCGACCGCCGTCATCGTCCGCGACGCCTCGGTCGCCGACGCCGGGGTGGCGGGAGGGCTGCAGCAGACCGCGATGAACGTCGGGCCGACGGTGGGCGTCGCCGCCGCCACCACGCTGACGGCCGGGCGGCCCCTGGCGGACGCGATGGGCCCGGCCGTGCTGGTGTTCGCGGCGACGGCGGGGGCCGGTCTGCTGCTGGCCGGACGGCTCCCGGGCCGGCCGTCGACGGTCACCACGGAGGCGGCGGCGGAGGCGTTGGCGGAGGCAGCGCCGGGGGAGCGGTAGCGGTGGCGGAGCGGTGGCGGAGCGGTGGCGGAGCGGTGGCGGAGCGGTAGCGGTGGCGGAGCGGTAGCGGTGGCGGACGTCCTGCGGGCAAGCTGCCGGGCGGCCGTCACGCCACCCGCGTGAGGACGCGCCGCTCCTCGGCGGCCTCTCCGTCCTCCGCGTCCTGCGAGTCCTCCGCGGCCTGATCGGCCACCGACCGCCGGCCGATCAGCAGCCGCATCAGCCCGAGCTGCACGACCGCCCCCACCGTCATGCCGGCCCACAGGCCGTTCACCCCGAGCGGGCCGGACAGCGCGGCACCGGCGGCGAGTTGGGCGGTGAGACCGAGCAGGACGGCCGCCACCAGCGGGCGGCCGGCGCCGGTGGCCTGGTGGACGCCGCCGAGGGCGACGACCAGCGCGTACGGGAGCAGGTAGAGGCCGGCCATCCGCAGGAACCCGACCGAGTGGGCGGCGACCGCCTGGTCCGCGGTGAACAGAGCCGTGACCGGCTGCGCCAGCGCGGCGCAGAGGACCGCGGCGCCCGCACCGAGCGCGCCGGCCAGCCGGGCGGCGTCCCGTCCGAGGGTGCGCAGCGACGCGGTGTCGCCCGCGCCGCCGAGGCGGGCGGCCTCGATGGCGGCGGCCTGCCGGACGGCGTAGAAGGCCATGGTGACGATCAGCAGGACGCGGTAGCCGACGCCGTAGCCCGCGACCGCCGGGACGCCGAAGGCGGCGACCAGGCCGAGTTGCGCGGTGCCGACGCCCATCCGGGCGGTGAAGTCGAGCCCGAACGGGGCTCCGGCGGCGAGGATCCGGCGGGCGCTCGCGCCGAGGCCGCCGGCCGGGGCGGGCAGCCGGTGGCGGCGGCGGAGCAGCAGCGTCACGGCGAGGGCGACGGCGCGCGAGAGGGTCAGGGCGAGGGCGGCACCGGTCACGCCGAGGGCGGGGAAGGGGCCGGGGCCCAGGATGAGCAGCGGGTCGAGGACGAGCAGCAGGGCGTTGGAGAGCAGGGCGATCCGCATGGGCGTGCGGGTGTCGCCGGTGCCCTTGAAGAGTTCGTCGGCGACGCGCTGGGCGAAGAAGAGTCCGAACGCGGGGAAGGCCACCGCGAAGTAGCCGGCGGCGAGCCGGGCGGCCTCGCCGTCGAGGAAGGCGCCGGCGACCTGTTCGCGGAGCAGGAGGCCGGGGACGGCGAGGGCGAGGCTGCCGACGAGGCAGAGCCGCCAGGCGGCCCGCGCGGTGCGGCCGGCCGCCGCCCGGTCGTCGGCGCCGAGGGCGTGCGAGAGCCGGACGGTGGTGCCGGAGGAGACCACCAGGACGAGGCCGAGCAGCAGGTTCTCCACGGTGCCCGCGAGGGTGACGGCGGCGACGGCCGCTCCGCCGAGCCCGGCCACCCAGAAGGTGCCGATGACCGAGGCGATCACCCCGGAGAGCAGCTCCCCGTAGACCGGTCCGGCCAGTGCGATCAGCTTCGCCCGGTGTCCTGGCATGTCGTGTCCCCCTCCACTCCGGACCGGCGCGGTGCGCCCGTCCACCTCGGGCCCCGAAGGTCTCGGCCACCCGCTTGCCTCGAATAGAGATACATCTAATCGAGGCACCTCTGCAAGAGGTACCATGGCGCGGCAATGGAGCGCGCGCCGACGGAAAGGCTTCGACTGTGCTGACCCTCGCGATCCTCGGCTTCCTGCACGACGAACCGCTGCACGGCTACGAGTTGAAGGCCCGGATCACCGGCCTGACCGGCCACGTCCGACCAGTGAGCGACGGTGCGCTCTACCCTGCGATCACCCGCCTGGAGAAGGCCGGGCTGCTGGTCCGGCGCACCGAGCCGGGCAGCGGCGCCGTGCCGCGGCAGGTGCTGGAACTGACCGCCGAGGGCCGTGCGGAGCTGGCCCGCCGGCTGGCCGACCCGGCCGAGGTGGAGATCTCCGACCAGATCCGCTTCTTCACCGTCGTGACCTTCCTCGACCGCCTCTCCGATCCGGCCGAGCAGGCCGCCGTCCTGCGGCGCCGACTGGCGTTCCTGGACGCCCCGAGCAGCTTCTTCTACGACGCCGAGGGCCGGCCGGTCACCGCCGAGCAGGAGCCGAGCCCGTTCCGGCGCGGCATGCTGCTCGTCGCGCGCGCCTCCACGGCGGCCGAACGGGCCTGGCTGACCGAGACCATCGCCGAGTTGGAGTCCGGCGGCGCGTCCTGAGCCGGCGCCGCGTCCTGCGCGGGCCGCACGTCCTGAGTCGGCGTCGCGTCCTGGGCCTGCCGCGCGTCCTGGGCCGACGGCGCGCCCTGCGCGGGTGGGGCGCCCGGAGCCGGCCGCGCGCTCCGAGCCGGTGTGCGCGGACCGGTGTGCGCGGTCCGCACACGCGGTCGAATCACCTCCCTCCGGACCTGGTCCAATCGGGCCGCGCCGTGGCTATGATGATCCGCCTCACACCACGGCGCACCGCCGCGGGGTGGACCGTACGCGCCGGGCCATGCCCGCACCCCTGGAGGCCGCCGTGCCCGTTGCCGACACCGAAACCGCCCGCCCCGCGCGCCTGACCCGCGACGGCATCCCCGGCTGGTTCTTCAAGGTCGACCAGGAGGCCTTCGGGCACTTCCTCACCGCCCAGAGCGCGGGCGGCCGCACCGGCGACATCCTCGAACTGGGCACCTACCTCGGCCGCAGCGCCGTCCTCCTCGGCGACCACCTCCGGCCGGGCGAACAGCTCACCGTCTGCGACCTGTTCGACTCCGAGGCCGGCGACGCCGACAACGCCGCCGAGATGGCGATGTCCTACCGCAAGACGCTCACCCGGACCGCGTTCGAGGCCAACTACCTGACCTTCCACGACGAGTTGCCGGTCATCGTGCAGGCGCCCACCTCGGTGCTGGCCGACGGGCGGATCCCCGCCGGCAGCTGCCGCTTCGTCCACATCGACGCCTCCCACCTGTACGAACACGTGGCCGGGGACATCGAGGTGGCCCGGGCGGCGCTCGCCGAGGACGGGCTGGTCGCCCTCGACGACTACCGCTCGGAGCACACCCCGGGGGTCTCTGCGGCGGTCTGGCAGGCGGTCTTCACCGGCGGGCTGCGGCCGGTCCTGCTCACCCCGATGAAGTTCTACGGGACGTGGGGGGACGCCGAGGCGGCCCAGCGGGTGCTGCTCTCCCGGGACTGGCGGGCCGAGGGCTTCACGGTGGACGAGGACACCATCGCGGGTGCGCGGGTGGTGCGGCTGAACAAGGCGAAGCCCGCCCCGGCGGCGCAGCGCCGCTCGGCCCCGCGGCGGCTCGCGCTGGACCTGCTGCCGCCGGTCGCCACCCGCGCGGCCCGGCGGGTGCTGCGGGAGCTGCGCGGGCGCCGTGCCGGGCAGCAGGTGCGGGCGACGGGCTGAGAGCCCTGCCGGGCGCGGCCATGCGCGGCCATGCGCGGCCGCGTGGTGGTACCTGGTCGACGGCCCCGGTCGGCCCGCCTCGCCGGCGGGTCGCCGGCGGGTCGCCACCGGCTTGGTCGACCGCCCGGGAGGCGGGCGCGGGTGGCTCGGTAGGCTGTCGCGGTGAACCGTACGACCGTGCCTCCGGCCGCCCCGCTCGCCCCGCTCGCCCCGGCCGTTCCGGCCCCGTCGACCCGCTCGGGGCTGCGCGGATGAGCGCGTTCGTCCCGCCCGAGCCACCGGACTACGCCACCGCCTCGCCGCGCGAACGGGGCGCGCGGGTCGTCACCGAGGTGCTGGCGCCGGCCAACCTGGTCATCGGCCTGCTCCTGGTGGTCGGCGCGCACAGCACCGCGGGCTGGTCGGGGGCGGGCTGGGGCCTGCTGGCGGCACTGTTCTGCGGGGTGGTGCCGATCGGCCTGATCGCACTCGGCGTGCGGCGCGGCGCGCTCACCGACAAGCACATCCGGATCCGCCGCCAGCGCGTGGTGCCGATGGCCGCGAGCCTGCTGTCGGTGGTGGCGGGGCTGGCGCTGTTGCGCGTGCTGCACGCCCCGGCGGAGGTCGGCGCGCTGGTGGTGGCGATGCTCGCCGGTCTGCTCTCGGCGCTCGCCGTGACGGTGTGGTGGCAGATCTCGCTGCACAACGCGGTGGCGGGCGGGACCGCGATGATCCTGCTGCTGGTCTTCGGTCCGGCGGTCCTCCCGCTGGCGGCGGCGTTGCCGGTGGGGGTGGGCTGGTCGCGGCTGGTGCTGAAGGCCCACACGCCGGCGCAGCTGCTCGCCGGGACGGCGCTCGGCGGCGTCTGCGCGCTGGTGTTCACCCTGCTGCGCTGAGCCGCGCGCCGGCCGGGCCGTTCCGCCGTGCGGCGGGCCCGGGTAGGGTCACCGCGTCGGGGGCGATCCGGGCGCGGAGGTGGGGCGGTGGAGTCGTCGGCACGACGGGACGCGTCACCGGCACCGGACGCGTCGGCACCACCGGACGGCGAGCAGTTGCCCGACGCGCTGCTCGAACTCGCCGTCCCGTTCGAGGACGTCGACGGTCTGCTCGCCGCGCACCGCCGCCTGGCCCGGGACCACGGGCTGCGCGCCGAGTTCGAGGAGACCCTGGACGCGCAGGTGGCGGCGATCGGCACGGTCGGGCGCCCGTCCGGGCTGCGGGGCGGTTGGCCGAAGGGCTCCGACGGCGCCGACCACCTCTCGGCGCTGCTGTTCGTGGCGCTCGCGCCGCACACCCGCGCCTACCACCGCTCCCTCGGCGTTCCCCCCGAGGTGACCCGGGCGACGCTCGCCGACCTCGGCCGCCATCTCGCCCTGAGCCGTCGGCGCGCCCGCACCGGCGGCCTGCGCAACCCCTCCTGGCTGACCCTGCACTTCCGGGGCGAGCTGTACCAGCTCGGCCGGCTCCAGTTCCAGCGCAGGCGGCTCACCGGGCCGGCCGCCGCCGAGGCCTCGGCCGCCGGGTTCGGCGAGTGGTGCCTCGACCTGCACGTCCCCGACTACTGCGGGCCGCTCTCCCCCGGGGCCTGCGACCGTTCGCTCGCCCTGGCCCGCGCCTTCTTCGCCCGGCACTTCCCCGCCGAGCCGTACCGGACCGTCCGGATCGGCTCCTGGCTGTTGGACCCTCAACTCGCGCACCACCTCCCGGCGGACTCCAACATCGTCCGGTTCCAGCGGCGCTTCACCCCGCTCGGCGAACCCGGCGATCCCGGCGAACCCGCGGACGACAACCCCCTGGGCTTCGTCTTCGGTGACACCGGCCGCCCGCTGGCGAGCCTGCCGCGCGACACCGCCCTGCAACGCGCCCTGGTCGACCACCTCCGCGCGGGCGGTCACTGGTACGTGGTCGGCGGGTGGATGCGCCTCTGAGCGGGCCCTTCGGACCGGGACCGGTGGCGGGGTGACGGGCACCCCGCCACCGGTCTTTCGTATGGCCATCCGATCAATACGTCCGCATGTCACTCGCACGAGGGAACTTCCTTTAAAGATTTGCCCACGGAACATTAAAGGTCGCATAGTGAGAACGCCTCAGTTGGCCCTAGTAATCGCCAAGTCCAGGCAAAGTGACACCCTTTCACGGGAGGAGTAAGCAGTGCTTCACGGGTACCCGGCACCGGGCCACGGGCAGCGGCTCCGCGAGGAGATCGCAGCCCCGGGGACGACCCCGCTCATCGGCGTCTACGACATGTACTCCGCCTCCATCGCGGCCGAGCACTACAACGGGATGTTCGTCTCGGGCTTCGGCTTCGCCGCCTCCTACTACGGCCTGCCCGACATCGGCTTCATCGCCTGGCCGGACATGGTGGCCTTCGCCGAGCGGCTGCGCGGTGCCTTCCCGCAGCACCACCTGCTGGTCGACATCGACGACGGCTACGTCGATCCCGAGGTGGCGTGCCACGTGGTGCGCAGGCTGGAGCGGATCGGCGCCTCCGGCGTCATCCTGGAGGACCAGAAGCGCCCGCGCCGCTGCGGCCACGCCGACGGCAAGCAGGTGCTGCCGCTCGGCGAGTACCTGGAGAAGCTGGAGCAGGTGCTCGCCAACCGCACCGACCTCGTGGTCGTCGCCCGGACGGACGCCACCGAGGAGGACGACATCCTGCGCCGCGCCGAGGCGCTCGCCGCCACCGACGCGGACGTCGTCCTGGTCGACGGGGTGCGCAGCGAGGAGTGGATCCGGCGGATCCGCAGGGTCGTCGGGGACAAACCGCTGCTGTTCAACCAGATCGCCGGCGGCAAGTCCCCCCGGCTGTCGCTGTCGGAGCTGGCCGGCCTCGGGGTGGACGTCGCGATCTACAGCACGCCCTGTCTGTTCGCGGCGCACCGGGCGATGGACGAGGCGCTGGCGGGGCTCAAGGTGGCCGACGGCCGGCTGCCGGCCGCCGCCGGGGAGAGCCGCCAGATCGGTGTCCGCGAGTCCACCGAGCTGCTCGAGCGGAACATCGCCCACCCGCGGCTTCGCGAGGCGGTGCGGGCATGAGGTCGACCCGCAGCGTGGCCCGTCGGCGGGCGGTCGTCGCACTGCTCGCCGGGGCCTGGGTGGTGTTCGGTGGCGCCGTCTTGCCCGCAGCGGCGGGCGGTCTGGTGCCGGTGCTCGACGCCTCGCACCTGACCCCGCTGATCCAGGCCGACTCGGTGCTGGAGATCGACCGGACGGCCAATCTGCAGTTCGGCGGTGACAACGAGGGTGGCGACGCCTCACCGGTGGGCAACCTGCCGAGGGCCGACCCAACCGGCCCGCCCGCCCCGGCTAGCCCGCAGCGCCCGGCTAGCCCTGCCACGGGCAGCGGCGGATGAGCGGCGGGCTTCGGCACCGGGCCCCTCCGTCACCGCCGCCGTCACCGTCACCGTCACCGTCACCGCCGCCGCCGACGGCGACAACGGGGGCCGACGGTGGCAGCACGGGCGGACGGTGCGAGGCAGGGCGGTCCCGACTCGGGAGCTGGCTGCGCGGCCTCGATCCGTACACGGCGGCGCTGCTCGGCACCGTCCTGCTCGCCGCGCTGCTGCCGACCACCGGTGGAGCGGCCCGGGTGGCGGAGCACGCCTGCGACCTGGCGGTCGGGCTGCTGTTCTTCCTCTACGGCGCCCGGCTCTCCACCCGTGAGACGCTGGCCGGCCTCCGGCACGTCCGCCTGCACGGGCTGGTGCTCGCGTGCACGTTCGTCCTCTTCCCCCTGCTCGGGCTCGCCACCGCCGCACTGACGCCCGTTCCGCTCACCGAGCAGCTGCGGACCGGCCTGCTGTTCCTCTGCCTGGTCCCGTCGACGGTGCAGTCCTCGGTGGCGCTCACCGGCGCCGCCCGGGGCAATGTGCCGGCCGCGATCTGCGCGGGGACGTACTCGAGCCTGGCCGGTCTGGTCCTCACACCGCTGCTGGCCGCCTGGCTGCTCGGTGCGCGGGCCGCCCTCTCCCCCGACGGCCTGACCCGGATCGGCCTGCAGCTGCTGGCGCCGTTCCTCGCCGGCCAGCTGCTGCGACCGCGGCTCGCCGGGTTCCTGGCCCGGCACAAGCGGCTGCTCACTCCGGTGGACCGCGGCTCGATCCTGCTGGTCGTCCACACCGCCTTCAGCGCGGCGGTGGCGCAGGGCGTCTGGAGCAGGACGACGCCCACCGCACTGCTCGGCCTGCTGGCCGTCCTGCTCGCCCTGCTCGCCGCCGCACTCGCCTTCGCCCGGCTCGGCGCCCGGTTCCTGGGCCTGGACCGGGAGTCCGGAATCGCGGCCGTGCTCTGCGGCTCGCAGAAGAGCCTGGCGAACGGCCTGCCCATGGCCACCGTGCTGTTCGGGCCGGAAGCCGGCTTGTTGGTGCTGCCGCTGATGGCCTACCACCAGCTCCAGCTGATCGCCGGCACGCTCCTGGCCGGCCGTTGGTCCCGCGCCCCTGACGGTCGGCAGCAGCCCCCGACCGCCGGGGACCGGCCGGACGCGGTGCACGACGAGGCGCTGGTTGCGGTGTCCCCGGACGCCGGTGACCGGCGGGGCGGGCGCTCGGAGGGGTGAGGGCCCCCCGGCCCGGTGGGGATCGCTCCACCTCGACCGAGTTCAGGAGGCCGTCGCGCCCCGCCGTACTGGCGGCCGAGCGCGCTTACCTGCCGGGGTGGTGGACGAAGCGGTAGGTCGCCCGCTCCAGCTCGGTGACCTCGACACCGATCGCGGCGGGCACGGTGAGGTACGACTCCAGCAGGGCGAGCACCCGGGAGGTCAGTTCGGCGCGCTGTTCGAGGCTGCGGCCGGCCAGGATCTTGATCTCCACCAGCATCACCGCCTGTCCCGTCGTCCCGTCGCCGACCGTGTACTGCGCGGCCGGGCGGAAGACGGTCTTGCATTCCGCCACGGTGGTGTCGATCACCTCGGTGATCAGCTGGTGGATCTCCTTGACGAGGCCGGCACGGTCGAAGTCGAGATCGGCCGAGTGGTCGACCAGGATCTGCGGCACGGGAACCTCCAGAAACAGGGCCCACCGGGCCCGGCGGGCGGCGTCCGCGACACTATCGCGCCCGCGCCTCGGCCGTGCGGGCGACCCCGGCCGGGCGAGGCGACGTGGCATCACGGACGAGTCCGGGGAGCGGTCCGGCGGGATACGCCTCGGGGCCCGCCCGGTCAGCCGCCGTCGTAGTCCGTGGCGGCCAGTACGGCCAGCCGGCGACGGTCGGGGGCGAGCGTCAGGATGCCGAGGTCCATCGTGTCCCGGTTGAACCAGTCGGTGGCCGCCGCGAAGCCGTACCAGGCGCACTCCTCGGCCCACCGCGTCACCTCGGCGGCCGACGCCCCGTCAGGCGCGCCGGACAGCGCCGCCAGCGAGCGCCAGGCGGCCAGCCGGCCGTACGCGCCGTAGCACCACCGGTCGTCGCGGCCACCGCCGATGGACGCCGCGTCGAAGAGCAGGCTCCACGCCCCTCCCGGCGAGCCCGGGACGACGACGAGGTGCTCGGGGACGGCCAGTCCGGCCAGGCAGTCGAGCGGCAGCGAGGCCAGCAGCGGGTGCAGGACGGCAGGGTCGAGCGGCCGCTCCGCGACGTGGACCGCCGACTCGACCCGCCCGTTGAAGCGCCGGGCCCAGCGCTCGACGGCAGGGGTGAGGTCGGCCCCGGCGTTGATCCGACGGACGGGCGGGGGCGGGACGGCCCCCGGGCCGCCGCCCGGCGGCAGCCGGTCCCCCTCCGGGAGGCCGTACCGCACGCCGTACGCGGCCCCGCCGCGGAAGTAGCGCGGCAGGTCCGGCCGGCCCTCCAGCGGGGCGAGCGACCAGGGCAGCCAGGCGAGCGGGTGCCCGGCCCAGAACGGCGACCGCGCCGCCCAGTCCACCACCGCCGACTGCTCCGCGACCGGTGCGCCGCGGAGCACCAGCTCGTGGATCAGGCAGGCCCGCAGCTCGTCCGGCGCGTCGTCGTACGCCGGGCCCGGGGCGAACAGCACGGCCAGGTCCGCCACCGGGTGCTCGGCGGCCAGCACCGCCGCCGCCCGGCGCACCGGCCGTCCGCTGCGCGACCGGGTGGCCAGACCGAGTCGCAGCGCGTGCGCGATGTTCTCGCGGCCGGGCGTGGTGACGACGTCCCAGAGGATCCGGTCGAAGAGGTACTGGTGCTCGGCGCCCTTCTCGCCGGAGCCGAAGCGGGCGTGCAGGGCGGCGCCGAAGGCCGCCAGATATGCCGTGTCTCCCCGCTCCAGGTGCTCGTCGAGGAGACGGCACACGTCGCCCACGAATTCCTGGCCGGCCAACTGGTCCACGAACCGCTCGATCCCCTCCGCCATGCGGGTGAGCCTACGACCTCGTCCGGCCGGTGATCACCAGGGGCGGTCCGGGTGGGGGCGGCCGTTCCCGGCGGGGTTGGATCGTCAGTGGTCCTGTCCACGGGCTCGGGGCATGTCCAACGAGTGGTCCTTCCCCGACGACCTCATACGGCTTCGACGGGAGTACAACGCCGCCAGGCGGGCGATGTGGGCGGATGCCATCGAGTCACCCGAGCCTCGCCGTGCACAACCGGAGATCCGGGAGCGCATCTCGGCCCACCCCTTCGGGGATTCCGTGCCCGAAGAACAGCGGCACCTCGCCGGCCGGGTGCTCGAACAGGCCAGTCTCACGAGGCCCCTGAAACCCTGGCGGCCGGAAATCCCGGGGCTCGCGGAACCGCGGGATCAGGTCAGGTCGCCGGGCGGGCCGCCAGCACGCGGGTGAGGCCTCGGCGCAGCCGGGTCGAGGCACCCGGCAGCTTCCCGAGCGCCTCGACCCGGTGTGCGGGCAGGTCGGTGCGGGCGGCCAGGGCGAGGACCGCCGCGTACGGCCGGTGACCGGCCGCCAGCCGTCGCGCCACCGCGTCGACCACCCCGTCCAGGCCGGCGCCGGCGGTGGCGGGGTGTTCGGCGAGCAGCCTCAGCAGCAGGTTGTCGTTGTGGTCGGAGTGCCGGCGGTCGGCGAGTGCGGCGAGGACGTCGGCGGGTGCGGCCGGGTTCTCCGCGACCGCGTGCCAGACGAACGGGTAGTCGCAGCGGGCGAGTTCGCGGAGCACGGTGGGGTCGGTGGTCCGTTCGGCGAGCCGCTGGTAGTCCCCGCCGTGGTGCAGGCCGCCCCGTGCGCCTGGTCCCGCCCCGGCGGCGGCGTCCGTGGGGGCGCGATCGGCGGTCGTGGTCACAGTCGGCCACCGTACCGGCCCGGCCGGCCGGTGCCCACTCCGTTCCACCGGCGCCCCAGCAGAACCCACCGGCGCCCCACCGGCGGCCGCCGGCGCGCGGACACGCCGCCACGGCCACCCGGCCCCTGGAGACCGGTGGGTACCCCGCCCGGCTCAGCCTGGTCGCCCGGGGCCGAACCCGCCGCCGCTGACGCGCCGGCGCCGGGAACACGCCGGCGCCGGAATCGCCCCACCCCCCGCGCCCCACCCCCGCGGCCCACCCCCTGCGGCCCGCCCACTACGGCCGGGCGGCAGCCAGGAGAGCCGTCTGGAACACGAACCGGTTCCACGGCGTCCGCGCGTCCCGGCCGGTGACGGCGGCGAGGCGGCGGAGGCGGTAGCGGACGGTCTGGTCGTGGACGTGGAGGCGGGCGGCCGCCCCGGTGGCGCCGCCGGAGTACAGGACGGCGTCGAGCGTGCGCAGGGTGCCGTCGTCCCGCGCGAGGCGCCCCAGCACGGCTTCGGTCACCCGCGCGGGATCGGCGTCCGGATGCCCGGTGACCAGGGCCACGACCTCCAGGTCGCCGCGGTCGAGAACGCGGCGCTCGCTCCACACGAGCGGCGGGGCGTGGCGGACGCCGTGGACGGCGATCCGGTGGTCGCGCGGCGCGGTGGCGGCGGTGGCCCCGGTGAGCAGGGCGCCGGTGAGCCGGTGCCGGTCCGTCAAGCGGGCCAGCGCCCCCGGGTCGACCGCCTTGATCAGCACAACCCCGACGCCGTCCACGGTGGTGTGGACCGACGTGAGTTCGAGGTCCGCGGCCTCGCCCGCCGCTCGCGCGTCCAGGGCGGCGGTCACCGTCGACGCCGCCTGCTCCACGTCGTTGGCCGTGGTCGACGGGACGACCACCACCAGGTCGAACGTCGACGGCAGGTGCGCGTCGAGCTCGCGCAGGCGCGCGCGGAGGGTGCCGGCGTGGCTCTGCCGCCCGAGCAGGAGGTCGGTGAAGAGCCCCCGGAGGGCTCGCTCGCGGTCCGCGCCGAGGACGCGCCCGGCCGATTCGTAGCCGTCGAAGATCGCCTCGGAGGACTGGTCGAGCACCTCCAGCCACACCCGGGCGAGCGCGGCGACGTCGCGCGCGGGGACGGAATCGGCGAACTCCTCGCCGATCCGGTCGAAGAACGCCAGCGCGGCCACCCGGTACGCGCGCAGCACGGCCGCGAGCGGGCGGGCGTCACGGGCGCGGACCGCGCCGACCCCGCGGAACATCCGGACGTCGTCGGCCCCCAGCGTCCCGTCCACGGCCCAGAGTTCCAGCACCCGGCGCAGCGTCCACACGACGATGGACCGGACCTCGTCGAGCTGGCGGGCGTCGAGGTTCGCGTAGGCGGGGATCTCCCGCGCGATGACGTCCATGAACGAGTCGACGACGGCCGTCTCGTCCTTGAGGATCCGCGCCGCGGCGGCCCGCCGGTCCCCGGTCCCGGCGGGTGGCTCCCCGCCTTGTGCCGAGGGGACAGTCTTGTTTGTCATCACCTGACAAGACTAGTACCGGCGACGAAGGGGTACGCGTGACGATCGGACCGCGTAGTCGTCGCGACCGGGTGACGGCGATCCCCCGATGGAGAGCTGAATGTCGTTCCAGCCCGATGTCGTCGTGGTCGGTGCCGGACTCGCCGGGCTGGTGGCGGTCCACGAGCTGGCGAAGGCCGGCAGGCGGGTGCTGGTCGTCGAGCAGGAGAACCGGAAGAACCTCGGCGGGCAGGCGTTCTGGTCCCTCGGCGGCCTCTTCTTCGTCGACAGCCCCGAACAGCGCCGTGCCGGGATCAAGGACTCGCTGGAGCTGGCCAGGCAGGACTGGTTCGGATCGGCGGCCTTCGACCGGCTCGACGACGAGGACGTCTGGGGGCGTCGATGGGCCGAGGCGTACCTCGCGTGGGCGGCCGGCGGCAAGCGCCGGTACCTGCGCGACCTCGGCCACCGGGTGGTGCCGATGGTCGGCTGGGCCGAGCGCGGGGACGGTTCGGCCACCGGCCACGGCAACTCGGTGCCGCGCTTCCACATCACCTGGGGCACCGGCCCCGGGGTGGTGGAGGCGTTCGCCCGTCCGGTGCTCCGGGCGGAGCGGGACGGGCTGGTCCGGTTCGCCTTCCGCCACCGGGTGGACGGGCTGCTGACCGAGGACGGCGCCGTGGTCGGCGTGCGGGGGGCCGTCCTGGCGCCGGACGACTCCGGGCGCGGGGTGAAGTCCTCGCGCGAGGTGGTCGGGCAGTTCGAGGAGCGGGCGGCGGCGGTCGTGGTGACCTCCGGCGGCATCGGGCACAACCACGGACTGATGCGCGCGAACTGGCCCGCCGACCGCATCGGCCCGGCCCCGCGGCACCTGATCTCCGGCGTCCCCGCCCACGTCGACGGCCGCATGCTGGCGATCACCGAGCAGGCGGGCGGCCGCGTCGTCAACCGCGACCGCATGTGGGCCTACACGGAGGGGATCCACAACTGGGACCCGGTCTGGCCGGACCACGCCATCCGGATCCTGCCGGGGCCCTCGTCGATGTGGTTCGACGCGAACGGGCGCCGGCTGACCGGCATGTCCGGGGTGCCGGGCGCGGACTCGATCGGCGCGATGAAGCAGATCCTGGCCACCGGCCACGACTACTCGTGGTTCGTCCTGACCCAGTCGATCATCGAGAAGGAGTTCGCGCTCTCCGGATCGGAGCAGAACCCCGACCTGACCGGCCGTGACCTCCGGTTCGTGCTCAAGAGCCGCCTCGCCAAGGGCGCACCCGGACCGGTGGAGAGGTTCAAGCGGAACGGGGAGGACTTCGTCGTCGCCCGGACCCTCCCCGAGCTGGTCATGGCCATGAACGGGATCGCCCGCGGGCCGCAGCTGGACGCCGCCGACCTCGAACGGCAGATCGCCGCCCGCGACCGCGAGTTGACGAACGCGTTCAGCAAGGACGTGCAGGTGATGGCGATCCGCAACGCACGCAGGTCCCTGACCGACCGGCTCGTCCGGGTCGCCGCGCCCCACCGGATCCTCGATCCCGCGCACGGTCCGCTCATCGGCGTGCGCCTCAACATCCTGTCCCGCAAGACGCTCGGCGGCCTGCAGACCGACCTGGACTCCCGGGTCCTCGGCGCCGACGGGAGTCCGGTCCCCGGCCTCTACGCCGCCGGGGAGGTCGCGGGCTTCGGCGGCGGCGGCGTCCACGGGTACAACGCGCTGGAGGGCACGTTCCTCGGCGGCTGCGTCTTCTCGGGGCGGGCCGCGGGGCTCGCCTTGGCCCGGGACTTGTGAGCCCTCAGGCGTGGAGGCTCCCCCGGGCGGCGCAGCGCAGCGCGCGGCGGCGGCGGTCGGCTGCGACCTTCGGAGCAGGCGGCCGGTCCACCCCGTCCGTCCGACGCCGAGACCTGGAGGCCCGGATGTGGCAGGCTCCCCCCGCAGCCGCACCGTTCGAGACCGAGTGGCTGCCGGTGCTGGACATGCCCGCGCCCGGGGAGCAGAACCGGCTCACCGTCCTGGTGCGCATCATCCTGCTGATCCCGCA
Source organism: Kitasatospora sp. NPDC127111 (assembly GCF_042677465.1). Lineage (NCBI taxonomy): Bacteria > Bacillati > Actinomycetota > Actinomycetes > Kitasatosporales > Streptomycetaceae > Kitasatospora > Kitasatospora sp. NPDC127111. The sequence continues at coordinate 25,947 of NZ_JBHXTG010000047.1, read as the reverse complement.
GTTCGTGGTGGTCTGGGTGCTGTCGGTCGTGGCGTTCTTCGTCGCCGTGATCGGCTGGTTCGGTGCGCTGTTCCTGGGCCGGCTGCCGGTCTTCGCCGCCGACTACCTGGGTGGCTACGTGCCGTACGAGACCCGGGTGAACGCCTATCTGCTGCTGACCCACGACCGGTACCCGCCGTTCGGGTTCCGCGCCCCCGACCACCCCGTCCAGGTCGAGCTGCGGCCCGGTGAGCTGAACCGCCTCGCGGTGTTCTTCCGGCTCGTGCTGGCGATCCCGGCGATGATCGTGCAGGGCCTGGTGTACGCCGGGTGGTGGACGGTGGCGGTCATCAGCTGGCTGGTGGTGCTGATCCTCGGCCGGATGCCGCAGCCGCTGTTCGAGGCGACCGCGGCGATCCTGCGCTACCGGATGCGGTACCTGGCGTACCTGCTCATGCTGACCTCCGCCTACCCCAAGCGTCTCTTCGGCGACGAACCGGACTCGGTGCCGGGCGGCCCGGTCTCGGCCACCCGCCCCCTGGTGCTGGGCGGGGGCGGGCGCGGGCTGCTGGTCGCGTTCATCCTGCTCGGGCTGATCTCCTGGGGCACCGGCTCGCTCACCTCGACGTTCACCTCGGACGACGACGACGGCTACGGCCCGACCGAGCACTTCGTGGCTCCGCTGGTCCCCGGGCCGAACGGCCTGTCGGGCTGACGAACGGCCTGCCGGGCCGGGCCCTGCGACGGGTCAGGCCCGGTTCCGCGCGGGCCGGAGCACGAGCGTGCCGTCCGGCCCGGGGTCGACCCGCACGCCGAAGCCGTGGCTGACCCGGTCGAGGACGTCCCGCAGGTACTGCGCGTCCTCGGCGGAGGCGTGCCGGAGGCGCAGCTGCCGCGTCTGCACGGGCGCCGCCCACGCGTCCGCCAGCTCCCCGCTGCCGGGATCCACCGAGACGAAGTACAGCAGCCGCAGGTCGTCCCGGTACTGCTCGTGGCCGGTGATGCCCTCGTAGTCGTCGATGAAGTCGCCGCAGCCGTAGAGGATGATCCTGCCCCGGTAGACCTCGACGGGGCGGGGGTGGTGCGAGGAGTGCCCGTGGACCACGTCGACACCGCCGTCGATCAGCGCGTGCGCGAAGCGCACCTGCTCCCGGGGGATCCGGTAGCCCCAGTTGGAGCCCCAGTGCACCGAGGCGACCACGATGTCGCCCGGTTGCTTCGCCCGCCGCACCCGGTCGACCACCGCCGCCGCGTCGGCGCTCGACGCCTCGGAGACGAAGTCGACGCCGGGCACGGCGTCGGCCGCGGCCCACGTCCACGAGATGCCGCTGGAGGCCGTCCCGAACGAGAACACCAGCACCCGGCGGTCGCCGCCGACCTCGACGACCGCGGGCCGCCGGGCCTCCTGCGCGTCCCACCCCGCTCCCACCGCCGTCAGCCGCGCGTCCGCCAGGGCGGCCAGCGTCTCCTGGAGGCCGCGGACGCCGAAGTCCAGCACGTGGTTGTTGGCCAGCGCGCAGACGTCGGGCCGGGCCTCGGCCAGACAGGGGAGGTTGGCCGGATCCATCCGGTAGTGCACCTCCTTCCCGGGCGCGAAGTCGTCGCTCCGGGTGACGCTGGTCTCCAGGTTCAGCACCCGCACATCGGGCGCGGCCCGGTCCAGCAGCGCCAGGGCGTCGCCCCACGGCCACGCGTACGGGACGGGCCGGGGGATCGGGCCGCCGACCGCCTCCGCCGCCTCGACGTAGTCCCGCGCGTCCCGCAGGTACGGCTCCCGCAGCGTCGGATCGCCCGGGTGCGGCAGGATCTGGTCCACCCCGCGGCCGAGCATCACGTCGCCGCAGAGGAACAAGGTCACCGGGTCGGTCCCCATGTCTCCACGCTACTGAACCCGATCGCGCGCGTCCGGGCGACCGCCCGGCGGCCGACCCCGGCTCCGCCGCACCGGCGACCGCACGGACCGGCCGGGGAGACCGCGTCGACCGTGAAGCGGCCCCGGTCACCAGGACCGGGGCCGCCGGACTGCCGTTCGGCCGGACTGCGCGCGTGGTGCTCAACCGGGGCTGATCCGGCCCCGCCAGCCGCCCTCCTCGCGGCCGCGCTCCTCGATGAAGTCCTTGAAGCGCCGCAGGTCCCCCTTCACCCTCCGGTCGACCATGCCCATCATGTCGCCGGCCCGCTCCGCCATGCCCGTGGGACGGAAGTCGATGGCCATGTTGATGCGCGTGTGCCGGTCGTCCAGGCGCTCGAAGGTGACGACGCCCTTCTGGTTCACGTCGCCGTCCAGGGTCCGCCAGGCGATCCGCTCGTCGGGCAGTTGGTCGACGATCTCGGTGTCGAACTCGCGGGTGACGCCGCCGATGCTGGTCCGCCAGTGGTTGTGTCGGTCGTCCAGCTGGGTCACCGATTCGACGCCCTCCATGAAGCGCGGGAACTCCTCGAACTGGGTCCACTGGTTGTAGGCGGTGTGCAGCGGCACGTCGACGTCGACCGACTCCTTCACCATGCTCATCTGGGGGCCTCCTCGTCGATCCCGGCCGGGACGTTCCCGACCGCGCCAGCGCGCCTGCCCGCTCCGCGCCGCCGTAACCGTCCCGGCACCCTCCCGGAACCGTCCCGTCCGGCGCCGGCCGGTCGCGGCCGGTAGCCGGCCGGACAGCAGGCGGACGCCAGGCCGACGTGCGGCGGGACGGGCGGCCCGGCATCGCCGTCACCCATCGCCGCGCGGTTACCCCGAACCCCACCGCCCACACGCCGGCCCGGCCCCCGGGCTCCGTACCCGGGTCCACCCCGACGCCCCGCCGACGCCGGCCGGCCGACCGGCCGACGCGGCCTGACCGGCCGTCACGCCCCGGGTTTCGCCCTCGCGCCCACGGGCAGCCGCCCGGTGGGTCCCGTACCCGGTCCCGCACCCGAGGAGGCAGGCATGACCGCCGTCGTTCCCGGTCTCCCGGCCGGCCGCACCGCGCCGGAGCGCCCCGGCCGTGCCGGGATCCGGGTCGCGGCCGTCCCCGCCGGGCACGTCTACGTCCGGCACCTGGCCTCGCTGACCGCGTACGACCCGGTGCGGCTGCTCCCGGACCCGTGCCCGCGCGGCACCCCCCGCAGCCGGTGGGGCTGGTGGCCCCCGGCGATGCTGGATCCGGAGTGGGTCCGGCGCCACCACGACGAGTTCGACGTGTTCCACCTGCACCAGGGCTACGAGAGCGCCACCCCCGCCCGGCTCACCGAACTGGTGTGGCTGCTGCGCCGGCTCGGCAAGCCGCTGGTGTTCACCGTGCACGACCTGGAGAACCCGTACGAGCCCTCGCCGTCCGGCCACCTCGCCCGGCTGGACGTCCTGGTGCCCGCCGCCCAGCAGCTCATCACCCTCACCCCCGGCGCCGCCGCCGCGATCGACGCCCGCTGGGGGCGCCGGCCGCTGGTGCTGCCGCACCCGCACGTGGTGGAGCCGCACCTGCTGGTGCACCCGCGCCCGCCGCGCGACTGGTTCACGGTCGGGGTGCACCTGAAGAACCTCCCCGCGAACGTCGCACCACTCCCCCTGGTGACCGTCCTGGCGCGGACGGTCGCCGAGCTGCCGGACGCGCGGCTGCGGATCGACCTGCACGCGGACGCCCCGGACGGCGAGGTGCTCCGCCGGGTGACCGCCCTGGCCGGGCGGCCACGGGTCGACGTGCGGCGTCTGCCGTACCGGGACGGCTCCCGCTGGGCGCGCTCCCTGCTCGGGCTGGACCTCGCCGTCCTGCCGTACCGCTTCGGCACGCACTCGGGCCGGCTGGAGGCCTGCTACGACCTCGGCACCGCGGTGCTCGCGCCGGGCTGCGGCCACTTCGCCGAACAGCAGCCCTGCCTGACCTACCGGCTCGACCGGGCGGGGCTCGACCCGGACTCGCTGGCCGGAGCCGTCCGGGCCGCGCACGCCGCCCGCCCGGCCCACCGCGCCGGACTGGTCCGGCGGGCCGCGGAGCGCCAGTGGCTCGCGATGTGCCACCGCGGCATCTACCGGGCGCTGCTCGCCCGAGCGTGACGGACGGGGTCAGCCGTGAGTGGCACACGACGTCACGCGACGTGTGAGCCGCGCCGGTCCGGGCAGCCGCCGGGCATGCTGCTGATCAGGGCGCCGGGCGTGTACACGCCCCAGGGCGACACGGAGTTGCTGGCCTCCTGCGTGCGCCGCGAAGTGCTGGACGGCTCCTCCCGGGTGCTCGACCTCTGCACCGGGACGGGCGCCGTCGCGCTCGTGGCCGCGCGGACCGGAGCGCGGGTCACGGCGGTGGACCTCTCCGCCCGTGCGGTCGCCACGGCCTGGCTCAACGCCCGCCTGCACCGCGGCCGGATCCGGCTGCGCCGGGGCGACCTGCTGGCCCCGGTGACCGGGCTGCGCTTCGACCTGATCACCGCCAACCCGCCGTACGTCCCCACCGGTTCCGGCACCGGCCTGCCGGGCCGCGGCGCAGCACTGGCCTGGGACGCCGGGGCGGACGGGCGGCTGGTCCTGGACCGGATCTGCCGGGAGGCCCCGCGCCGGCTGTCCCGCGGCGGCGTGCTGCTGATCGTGCAGTCCTCGCTCGCGGGCCTGCCGGTCACGCTGACGGCGCTGCGGGCGGCCGGGTTGCGCACCACGGTGGCGGCGCGGCGGCGGCAGGCCTTCGGGCCGGTGATGACGGCGCACGCCGCCGTGTTCGAGCGGCTGGGGCTGATCCGGCCGGGTGAACGCGAGGAAGAGCTGGCGGTGGTGCGCGGTGTCCGGGAACGCTGAGCGGGCCGCGACCCGGGTGGTCGTCGTGCCGGGCGGACCACTGCTGGTCGAGGGACCGGTGGAGGTGGTTTTGCCGGACGGCACGGTCCGGGTCTCCGAGCGCCCGGTGGTGGCGCTGTGCGCCTGCCGCCGGAGCCGGGCCTATCCGTTCTGCGACACCAGCCACCGGCGGCACGCCCGACCGGGGCGCGGCTCAGTCCGGACCGTGGGGCCGGACACCCCCGGGCGGGACGCCATCGGGGAGGACGCCGCCGGGCAGGACGTCGTCGGGGAGGACGCCGCCGGGCAGGACGTCGTCGGGGAGGACGCCGCCGGGCAGGACGTCGTCGGGCAGGGGTGAGCGCAGCGACGTCCGTCCGGTGCGCCAGCGGCCGAGCAGGTGGTCCGCGAAGCGGGCGTCCAGCAGCTCGGCGGCCGCGATGCCGAACGCGATGTCGGACTTCAACTCCGGTTCGGCGTCCACCAGTTCCTCGATGACCCCGCGGCGGACGAGCTGCTCGTGGACGGCGTCCGCCTCGACGTGCTCGCGGTAGAACAGGGTGCCGTCGGGCCCGCCGCCGAGGCGCTCCAGGGCGGCGGCCAGGCGGGCGGCCCCGGGCGAGGAGGTGATCTCGATGGTGGCGAACTGTCCGACGGCCGCGCCGCGCAACGCCCGGTGCAGGCCGAAGAGCGTCATCAGGTTGACCACCGCCAGGGACGGCGCCGGGACCAGGTCCAGGTAGTGGCCGTAGCCGGGGTCGAGGCCGAAGGCGGCCATCATCCGGGCGAACAGCAGGGCGTGGGCCCGCTCCGGGCGCCCGGCCCCGTACTCGTCGTACGCGACGGCCATCAGGACCGCCTGGGCGGGCCCGTGGATCCTCGGCAGCACCCACAGCTGCGGGTCCGCCTCCTTGAGGTGGTAGACCGAACGGTGCACCAGGTACTCGCGGGCGTGCCGGCGCTCGCCCTCGGCCAGCAGGAAGTACGAGGGCCCGGCGCCGTCGGGCGGCACCACCAGCAGCCGCTCCAGGGCCTCGGGCAGCGGGGGGACGGGCTCCGCCGCGGCGCGCACCGCGGCGAGGAAGGACCGCTCCAACGCCCGTCGCAGTGCCAGCAGTTCGGGATCCCATTCCCAGCCGGGGTGCACGCCGGGCAGACCCCGGTCGTGGAGCTCGTAGCAGAGGTGCAGGGCGAGCTGGTGGTCCTCCCCCCACGGATCGGTGAGCGGGCCGGGTGGCGCGAGCAGCCGTCCGGCACCGGGCGGTCCGGCGGTGACCAGGCCGAGCACCGCCTCCGACAGCGGCCCGCGCGGGCCGGGGCGGGCGCTCACCGCCCGCTCCCGCGCGGCGCCCGCCCGTTCGCGGGGCGGTCCTCCCGCCCGTCGGCGGGGCGGTCCCCCGGCCCGTCGGCGGGGCCAGCCCCCGGTACGTGCAGCCGGTAGACCGCGAAGGCCCGGCCGATGACCGGCTGAGCCACGTTCCGCACCCGCACGCCGCAGGCGGTGCGGCCGCGCTCGGTGCCGAGGTGGGCGTGGCCGTGGACGGCGAGGTCCGCGCCGGCCGCGTCGATCGCCTCGGCGAGCAGGTAGCTGCCCAGGAACGGATAGATCTCGGGCGGCTCCCCGGCCAGGGTGTCCGGCACCGGGGCGAAGTGCGTCAGCGCGATCCGCAGCTCGCAGCGCTCGGCGGCCAGGTGGTCGAGCGCTGCCCGCAGCCCCTCCGCACACGCACGGGTGTGCCGGATGAAGTCCTTCATCTCGGGCTCTCCGAACTCACCGCCGCTGCGGCCGGCGAACCCGCCGCCGAAGCCCTTCGTGCCGGCCACGCCGACGAGCTGCCCGTCCACCCGGACGGTGGTCGACGACCGTTCCAGCACGCGGACGCCGTACGTGGTCAGGATCCGCGTGACCTCGTCCGGCCGGTCGGCGTCGTAGTCGTGGTTGCCGAGGACGGCGATCACCGGGACGGCCAGACCGGCGACCTCCTCCCCCACCACCGCCGCCTCCTCCGGCGTGCCGTGCCGGGTGAGGTCGCCGGCGAGCAGCAGCAGGTCCGCCCGGTCGGCGAGGGTGGCGAAGGCGGGCCGCAGCAGGCCCCGGCTGTCCGGGCCGAGATGGATGTCCCCGACGGCGGCGGCCCGGATCACGGCAGGTCCTCCGCCCCGGACGGGGGCCGGCCATCGGCGAGGGCGATGTCGGTGTACACGACCAGGCCCGCCAGGGACTCGGCGACGATGCGCTCGACGGCCGCCCGGCGCTGCGCCGTCGGCACGGTGCCGCGCACGGTGACGTGCGCGCCGTGCAGCTCGATCCGCAGGCCGAGCTCGCCGACCTCGTCGTCGGCGAGGCGGTCGCGCAGGTGGGCGAGCCGGTACTCGGTGTCGTCGGTGCCGGTCATCGGCGGGCCTCCTCGGGTTCGGCGGGTTCGGCGGAATCGGCGGGCTCAGCGGAATCGGCGGAATCGGCGCCCTCGGCGGGCTCAGCGGACAGCTCGACGGAATCGGGCTCGATCACCTGGAGCCGTTCCAGGAGGTACAGGAACGCGGCGGCCATCGGGGCATCGCCGCGCTCGGCGCGCACCCGGCGCCAGTCGATCTTCTCCCGCAGCGGCCGCACCACGGCCAGCACCGCCCCGAAGTCGCAGTGGTGCTCGGAGAAGGCGGCGAGCAGGCTGCTGACCATGTCGGTGGCGGCGAGCACCGGCATGTGCACCGAGTCGACCGGAAGCACCTCGGCGCGGTCCAGCAGCTCCGACGTGACCGGCCGCTTGGCGAGTTCCAGGATCAGGTCGACGTCCTGGCCCAGGCACCGGGCCTTGATCAGCCAGTCCTCGGGCGGCAGGAACACCTGGAGGCCGGCCTCGCGCAGGGTACGGGTGACGGCGTCCGCGTCCTCCCGGCGGATGCAGAAGTCGGCGTCGTGCTGGAGCCGGACGACGGCGCCGTGCGCGTACGCGGCGACTCCGCCGGCCAGCGCGAACGGGTGACCCCTGGCCTTGAGCAGCGAACCGATCCGCTTCGCCGCCTCCAGGATGGCCTGGGTCCGGTCGGGCGGCAGCCGTCCGGCCGGCTCGCCGGGCGGCCGGTCGTCGATCTCCGGGTGCAGCAGCAGGGGCGGGTCGGGGTGTTCGGCGGGCTGTTCCATCGCGTCCATCACGGCCTCCTGGCCCATGACGGCCTCCTCGGACGGGCGGTCCCGGTGGGGATGCCGCAGCGGGTACCCGGGCAGCCGGGGTTCACGCCGCACGGGAGCGGCCCGGCGGCGGGCCGCTCAGTGCGGCGGCCGGGCGAGCAGGCTGCCGTCGAGGGCGGCCAGCAGCTCGGCGGAGTCGCGGTGGATCTCGGCGGCTCCGCAGCCGAGCAGTTCCTGCGCGGCGAAGCCGCCGCTCTCCACCGCCACGCAGGGGACGTGGGCCCGGCCGGCGGCGGCGACGTCCCAGACGGTGTCGCCGACGAACACCGCGTGCTCGGGCTCCGCGCCCGCCCGGTCCAGGGCGGCCCGGACGAGGTCCGGCGCGGGCTTGGTGGCGGCCACGTCATCGGCGGTGGTGACGGCGGCGATCACCTCGTCGGCGTCGAGCACGCGGCGCAGCACGGCGAGTTCGCGCTCGGAGGCGGAGCTGGCCAGGACGATCCGCCAGCCCCGCCCGGCGCAGGCGCGGAGGAGCCCGGCGGCGTCCGGCAGGGGCTCGATCGCCGGCCAGTGGCGGGCGTAGAGGGCGTCGTGGGCGGCGGTGATCGCCTCGTCGGCGTCGTGGTCGCGGTCCTCGCCGAGCAGGTGGTCGAGCAGTTGGTCGGCGCCCATGCCGACGGCGCGGTGCACCCGGGCGGCGGGAACCGTCCGGTCGTACTGTCGCAGGGCCTCCCACCAGGACAGCGTGTGGAAGTAGGTGGTATCGAGCAGGGTTCCGTCGACGTCGAAGAGTGCTGCCGCGGTCGTCGTCATCGGCCCGTCCTTTCCCTCGGCCCCTCGGGGTGTCGTAGCGCGGCTATCCGCTGCGGCGGGCCGGAAACGCCCGCTTCGGCCGCTGCGACGGAAGCGCCGCTTCGGCCGCTTCGCCGCCGGTTGCCGTTATGGTCGGGGCATGGAACGGGGTGCAGCGGTGCTGCTCGACATCGACGGCGTGCTCACGGTCGACTGGGCGCCGATCCCGGGTGCCGTGGCGGCCGTGCGGGAGCTCCGGGACGGCGGGGTGCCGTTCGTGCTGCTGACCAACACCACCTCGCGCACCCGGGGTTCGATCGCCGGGGCGCTCGCGGAGGCGGGGTTCCCGGTCGGGGTCGAGTCCGTGCTGACCGCGCCCGCCGCGACGGCCGAGCGGCTCGCGGGCCTGCGGTGCCTGCTGCTCAACAGCGGCGACATCCGGGCCGACCTCGCCGGGCTGGAGCTGGTCGAGGATCCGGACCGGGCCGAGGTGGTGCTGATCGGCGGGGCGGGGCCCGAGTTCGGGTACCGGGAGCTCGACCGGGCCTTCGCCGCGCTGCGGGGCGGGGCCCGGCTCGTCGCGATGCACCGCAACGCCTACTGGCGGACGGCGGAGGGGCTGCGGCTGGACAGCGGCGCCTTCGTCGCGGGGCTGGAGTACGCGGCCGGCGTGGAGGCCGAGGTGCTCGGCAAGCCGGCCGAGGCGTTCTTCACCGGCGCGCTCGCGCACCTGGGCGTCACCGCGGCGGAGGCGGTGATGGTCGGCGACGACATCGAGTCGGACGTGCTCGCCGCGCAGCGGTACGGGATCACCGGCGTGCTGGTGCGCACCGGCAAGGCGGCGCCGGGCGCGCCGGGGCGGGCGAGCGGCGAGCCGGACCACGTGCTCGACTCGGTGGCGGCCCTGCCGGAGTTGCTGGCGCGGCTGCGGCACGGCTGAGCCCGCCGTCGCCCCCCCCCCCCCCCCCCCCGGCAGGCGAGGGGGGTCGCAGCGGGGGGGCGCGCCGGCGGGGGGGGCCGGGGTGGAGGGAGGGCGGGAG
>NZ_JBHXTG010000047.1:0-16255 GCF_042677465.1 Kitasatospora sp. NPDC127111 | reverse complement strand
CCCCGGTGTGGGGCCCCGGCGCGCTGTGCGCGCGCCCCCCCCCCCCCCCCGGCCCCCCCCCCCCCCCCCCCCCCCCCCCCCCCCGCGACGTCATGCCGGTGAACCGGCCGGGCGCGAGGCCGGGGCTGGGGCCGGGGCTGGGGCCGGGGCTGGGAGCCGGCTGGGGCCCGGGCTGAGGGGTCGTCATCGTTCAGACCCGGCCCCGGCCTCCTCGGCGGTCTGCTTCAGGGTGTGGCCGGTGCGCACCGAGCGCGCCCTGGCCGGGTCGGGCGTGCTGTCCGCGGAGGCGCTGCCGTCCGCGTGTTTGACCAGGAGCCAGGCCTCGCGTTCCCCGGCCCGGTCGTCGCGGAAGCGGGTGAGGGAGTAGCCGCCGTGCAGCTTGCGCCCGTAGAGGTGGAAGGAGGCGTGTCCGCGCTCCAGCGCCTCGGTGAACGGGAGCTCGTGGCCGGCGCGGTCGGTGGAGAGGTTGCGGTAGGTGCCCTCGTCCCAGACGATCACGGTGCCCGCGCCGTACTCGCCCTCGCCGATGACGCCCTCGAAGTCGCGGTACTCCAGCGGGTGGTCCTCGGTGGGCATGGCGAGGCGCTTGTCGTGCGGGTCGCGGGACGGGCCCTTGGGGACGGCCCAGGACTTCAGGACGCCGTCGGCCTCCAGACGGAAGTCGAAGTGCATCGCCGTCGCGTCGTGGATCTGCACCACGAACGACGGGCGGTCGCCGGAGGGGCCGGTGCGCCCGCCCTCGGGTTCGCTGGTCCTCGAGAAGTCCCGGCGCCGGTGGTACTCGGCCAGGGTGTCGGTCGTGCGCATGGGCTCTCTCCTCCTGCGCGCCTCACGCTCGCCCGGTCGGCGCCGTCCGGCCGGGCGTCTAGCGGATCAGGGCCGCCAGCACCTCCGCCAGGGTGGGGCCACGGTCGGCGGGGTGGCGCAGCCGCTTGCCCTCGATGACGTGGTACCGGTTGGCCCGGCCGACCCGGTCGTGGGTGAGGTAGCCGCCGCGTTCGAGGTCGGCGATGATCCGCTGGACGGCCCGCTCGGTCAGCAGGCAGCGCGCGGCGATGTCCCGCACCCTGATGCCCGGGTCCCGGGAGATCTGCACCAGGACCCGTGCGTGGCTGGTCAGGAACGTCCAGTGGGTCCCCGAGAGGCGCTGCCCGTCCACGGTCCCGTCAGCCCTCCAGTGCGTCGGCGATGCGGTGCAGCATCCCGCTGCCGGCCGGGTGACGCGGCGCGGTCTCGCGCACCGCCTGCATCCGCTCACCGATCTCCTGGAGCTCCTTGCGGCCGAGCGTGGCCCGGACCTGCGGGAACCAGGAGGACTCCTCCTGCTCGATGTGCCGTTCGACCGCGTCCATCAGGACGGCGGTCTTGGCGTCGTAGCCCTCGTCGTCGGGGCTCATCCGGCTCAGCTCCTCGCAGAGCAGGTCGGCGACGTGGTGCTCCTCCTTCGCGCGGTCCATCTCCTCGGTGAGGCCCGGCACTTCCCGGCGGATCCGGGGGTAGACGAGCTCGTCCTCGAGGTACGTGTGGACGGTCAGCGCCTCGACGATCCGCTGGACCGTCTCGTGCCGCGCGCCGTTGCCGCCGTCCCCGTCGGCGAGCCCTCGGTACTCGCGGAACAGGCGGCGGACTTCCTTGTGGTCCTCCCGCAGCAGGACGATGGCATCGTGGGACATCGTTCGACTCCTCCTCGCCTCCCCGTCGGTTTCCCCGCCCGCCGGGCGTCTCCCCGTGCGGCCGCCGGCCAAACGGCCCGATGGCGGCCCGGACTCAGCCGTCGTCCGGGGATCCGTAGCGCGCCCGCCACTCGCGGGCGCGCGCGTTGTGCCATTCGACGCCCTGCTCCGCCTGCTGCTCGGAGAGTCCGCTGAGCTCGGCGACCAGGCCGAGCGGGACGGGCTCGTCGCAGGCGGCGAGCGCCCGGCAGACCTTGGCGGCCCACTGTTCCTCGGGGACGAAGGGGCGGAGGCGGTACTGCTCGACCAGGGCGGCCAGATGGTCGACGGAGCAGGCCGTCAGCACCCGTTTGCCGTCCATCGACGGGTCGGTGGCGCTCAGCGCCGAGGAGTCCGGCACCAGCGCGCTGAGCAGGTCGTCGTCGGCGACGATCCGGCCGCACTGGTCGCACAGGTCGTACGCGTCCCCGTCGGCCGCGTCGCCGAACGGGTCTTCCGCAGGTGGTCCGATGTCCTCCATGCCGCACGCCTACCCCACGCGCGTCGGGTGAACCGGCGACGTGGGAGGCGCGGCCCGGGGTCAACCGGCCAGGAGCGCGGCCGCGTCCAGCGGGCCGTCCAGCAGCGAGCGGGCGACGTCGGCCACGCCGGTCCCGCTGCGGCGGGCGTGGGAGCGGAGCACCTCGAACGCGGTGTCCATGTCCACGCCGCCGGCCTCGGCGAGCACGCCCTTCGCCCGCTCCACGGCGGTGCGGTCCACCAGCGCCGCGCCGATCTCCTCGGCCGCCGTCCGCTCCCGCCCGTGCCGCCGCTGCAGCAGGGCGATCACCGCCAGGTCGGCGAGCGGCTGGACGGCGTCCGGACCGTCCTCGCCCGGTTCCACGCCGGGCCGCACGTCGAAGACGTTCAGCGCGCCCACCGGGCGGCCGTCCAGCCGCAGCGGCACCGCGCGCACGGAGCGGAAGCCGAGGCCGAGGGCCTTGGCGGTGAAGTGCGGCCACCGTTCGCGGGCCCGGCCGAGGTCGCGTTCGACGACGGGCAGACCGGTCCGGTGGCAGTCCAGGCAGGGCCCCTCGCCCGCCGTGATCTGCAGCGCCTCCAGCCGGCGCACCCGGTCGCTGGAGTAGGCGATGTCCCGGAGGTCGCCGCGCCGGTCCGCGACGACCAGCCCGGCGCCGGCCACGCCACTGAGCGCCGCGCACAGCTCGGTGAGCCGGTGCAGGAACTCCACGGTGTCGTAGCCGGGGCCGATCAGCGTCTCGGTGAGCCCGGCGAACACCTCGTCCAGGCGGGCCTCGCGCGTCATGACCGCCTCCACTTCCCCTCGGGGCAACGCTACGCCCGCCCGCGCGCCCGGGTCATCCGTCATCGGTCCTCCTCCGTGAACCGCAGCCGCCGCCGCACCACTTCGCGCGCCACCGCGTCGATCTCCCGGTCGTGGGCGAAGGCGTAGGCCCGCAGCCGGTCGAGGGCCTCGGGCGCGGGCAGGCTCAGCTGCGCCATGACCATCCCGACCGCCTGGTCCACCTCCACCCCGTTCAGCGGCGGGTCCTCCAGCCACGGCCGGGCCGGCACCTCGCCCGGCGCCGACGCCAGGGAGCCCACGATCGCCAGGGTGACGGTCGTCGCGGCGACCTCGATGTCGGCCCGCTGCCCGTTGTCGGGCAGGCCGGGCGCGGTGCGGTAGAGGCTCAGCACGCCGATGCCGGAGGCACCCAGGTGCAGCGGGACGGCGCAGGCGCCGCGCAGGCTCCCGTCTCCGGGGCCGGACGAGGCGAGGGCGGCGCCCAGCACCGGCCAGCGCAACTCCTCCGGGGCGAGCAGATCGAGGACCAGCACCGCCCGACGGGTACGGAACGCGTCCACACCCGGGCCCTCGCCGAGGCTGAACTGCCGCTCCTCCAGCCGCCGGGCACGGTCGTCGCTGGCCCACACCCCGGCCCGGTGACCGGTGTCGGCCATCAACGTGATCGCGGCCGCCTCCACCGCCAGCGCCTCGACGCAGGCGGCGCACAGCCGCTCGGGCAGCGCCGGGCTGCCCGGGCCGTTGACGGCCTCGGCCATGATCTGCGCGATCCGCGTCAGATCGGCCATCTCGGCGCCTCGTTCTTCATCCGTTTCCCCGCCGCTCACGGGCGGCAGCCCGCCGCCGTGGTGGTGACGGCGGCCCCGCACCGCAGCGTGATCACCGCGGTATCGGCGCCCGGGCCGGGACGGCGGCGACCGGACGATCCGGGCGAGCCGCGTCCGTCCACCGGTGCGCGTCTACCCCGCACCACACCGCACACACCCGGGGCGGGGCACGGCCCCGCACGAACCTACGCCGGGAGGCCGGGGGGCAACCGGACGGCCAGCAGGCAGCTGTCGTCCGCGGGGTTGGGCCCGCCGAGGCGGGTGGCGATGTGGTCGAGGCAGTCCGCGAGGGCGGGCGCGGTGCACTCCGCGGCCGCGCGCAGCAGGCGGTCGGGGTGGCCGGTGCCGGCGTCGCGGCGGTTGAGCAGGCCGTCGGTCCAGAACAGCACGGCATCGCCGGGGCGCAGCCGCAGCGTGGTGTCGCGGTACCGGGTCTCCGGCAGCGCCCCGAGGACGGTGCCGGTCGGGCCCTCGGCGAGCTCGGCGGTGCCGGGCCGCAGCACGGCCGGCGGCTGGTGCCCGGCCGCGCTCCAGGTGAGCGTGCGGGCGGGCGGGTCGAGCAGGCCGCAGAGCACGCTGGCGATCCGGCGGCTGCCCTGGTGGCAGAGCATGGCGTTGAGCCGGCCGAGCAGGCCGGCCGGGCCGTCGCCGGTGTAGCCGAGGCCGCGCAGGGCGTGCCGGAGTTCGGCCATGCCCACGGCGGCGTCCAGGCCGTGGCCGCTGACGTCCCCGACGGTGAGCAGCACCCGGCCGTCGGGCAGACCCGCCAGGTCGTACCAGTCGCCGCCCATCCGGGGCCGGTCCGCGGCGGGCAGGTAGCGCTCGGCGTGTTCGAGGCCGAGGGTGGCAGGGTCGGGCTCGCCGGGCGCGGCCATGAGGGCGTTCTGCAGGGCCCGTACGGTCCGGTGCTCGGCGACGGCCCAGCGCCGCTGCTCGGCGAGCCGGGCCCGTACGGCGGTGAGGGCCTGCTCGGTGCGGTGCCACCGGGTGACGTCCTGGAGGACGCCCCGGACGGCGCGCAGCCGGCCGTCGGCCCGGTCGGTGACCGCCTCGGCGCTGATCCGCACGGTGCGCGGGGTCCCGCCGGCCGATCCGACGTCGAACTCCAGGGTCGCCGGCCGCCGCCCCACCAGCAGGCGGCGGGCGAGCAGCCGGACGGCGGCCCGGTCGGCGGTGTCCACGCAGGCCAGCGCCTCGGTGAGGGTGACCGGGTCCGGGCGGCCGGGGTCGAGTCCGAGCAGCCGCAGGGCCTCCTCGGAGAGTTCCAGGCCGGGCGCGCCGACCGGCCACTGGAAGCTGCCCAGGCCGGCCAGCCGCTGGGCCTCGCCGAGCCGGGCGGCGCGCTCGGCGGAGCCGTCGCGGGGCCGCCAGGTGAGCAGCACCCCGTCGAGGAACGGCACCGCCCGCACGGTGAGCGTGCGGACCGTCCCGGCGGCCGTCCCCGCGCCCGCGCCGGTGAAGTCGACGGCCCGGCCCTCGTAGCGGACGCCGGTGGCGGCCGCGTCCAGGATGCGGCGGAAGGCACCGCTCGCGACCAGGCCGGGGTGCAGCTCGCTCAGCCGCCGGCCGGTCGCCGGCAGCCCGGCCGGGTCGGTACCGGCGGCCGGGTTCGCGTACGCGACGCGCAGGTCGGTGATCGCGCCGTCGCCGAGGCCCTCGCGGACCGCGGAGAGCACGAGGACCGGCTCGAACATGGCGTCCAGTACCGCCCGGAACCAGTACTCGCCGCCCGGGACCACCAGCCCGGGCTCGTTGCCGTCGGCGGAGGCGATCCGCAGCAGGGTTCCCGCCACCAGGCCGGCCAGCGCGTCCAGGTAGCGGGTGGCGGCGCGGGCGCGCTCGGCCGGCCCGTCCCAGCCGAGGCTCATCGCCCCGACGACGCGGTCGCCGCGCCGCAGCGGCACCGCGCAGACGATCCGGCCGGGGACGATCCGGGCGACCTCGGGCGTGCGCCCGGCGGGGCCGACGGAGTCGAACTCCCAGACCATGCCGCCGCCGTGGGCCGCCGCGACCAGGGGCACCCCGGTCTCCGGCGGGATGCGCTGCCACTGGCTGACCCGGCGGGGCTCCACCCCGTGACTGCCCACCAGCGTCAGGGCGCCGTCGGGTTCGAGCAGGCCGAGCACCACGGCGACGACGCCGAGCGGCGCCATGGCCACCTCGTGCAGCAACCGGGCCAGTTCGTCGGGTGTGTCGGCGCTGGCGAGCGCCGAGGCGGCCAGGTGGTAGCGGGCGGCCAGCCCGGGCACCGGGGTGAGGCGCGGCCCGCCGGGCGGTGCCGGGGCGGGTGGCGGCTCCGGCAGGGTGCGGGCCGCGGCGGGTCCGGGCAGCGGGATGTCCTGGCCGGCGACGTCCTCGCCCGCGGCGCCCGCGGCGTCCGCGGCGTCCGCGGCGTCCGCGGCGTCCGCGGCGTCCGCGGCGTCCGGGGCGTCCGGGGCGCCGTCGAGCGGTGCCGCGAGGCCCACCAGGCCGGCCGCGATGTCCGCCAGCCGGCGGTTGGTGTCCTGCGAGAGCTGGACGAGGTGGCCGAAGGCGTCGTCCGGAGTGCAGCCGAGCCGTTCGCTGAGCATGCCCTTGGCCTGCTCGATCACGCCTCGCGTCCGCATCGCCCGGCGCAGCCCCTCCACCTCGGAGCGCAACCGGTCCACGGCCTCCCGCAGCACGGTCGTCTCGTCGGCCCGGGCGGCCCCGCCGGAGATCCGGTGCTCAGGCACAGGCCGCCGCCACATCCGGGTAGAGCGGCAGGACCGCCGCCACTCCGCTCAGTTCCAGCACGTCCCGGACCCTCGGCGCCGCGCCCGCCAGCCGGAGCACGCCGTGGTCGGCGCGCAGCCGCCGGGCCGCTCCGAGCAGGACGTTGAGGCCGGTGGAGTCCACGAAGCCCACGGAGGCGAGATCGATGACCATCCGGACGGCGCCGCCGTCCGCCAGGACGTCGAGCAGCCGCCGGATCTCGCGGGCCTCGAAGTCGTCGAGGTCCCCGCTGAGCGGCACCACCGTCCAGCCGTTGACCTCAGGAAAGTCCTTCATCCGGGTCACCCTCGATGCTCGGGCGGGCCCGCGCCCGACGAGGCCCGCCGCCTCGCGGCCGGGCCCGGTACGACCGGACGGGCCCGCGCCCGTCGGACCTCGTTCCCGCACCCCGATCCGTCTCCAGGCTAGATCCGCGCGGCCACCGGGTGCGAGCCGCCCGCGCCCGAGGGCTCAGCGCTCGTCCCGCTCGGCCGGCTCCGACGGGGCGTCGGGGGTCTTCTGCTCGGCGACGGGCGTGCCGGCCCGGACCGTCTTGACGGTGTCCGGCGGCCGCGGGGGCGGCGCGGGGCGCGCCCGGCGCCCGGGGGCGCCCTCCTCGTCGTGGTGCAGCGGGACGCCGCCGGCGCCGCCCTGCGGTGTGTCGTCCATGAGGTCCTCCTCGCAGGGCGGGCCCGGCCGGCCGGGGGCACGCGGATGCGCCCGGGTCGGCCTGCTGCCCGCTCTCGTCGTCAGGTGTGCCCGGACGGGCACCCGGGCCTTCCGGCTACCCGGTACCCGGCCGGGGAAACGGCCGCGACGTTTCGCCCCGCCCGGCCCGGTTAGCCGCTCCGGAGGAGGAAACCGCGGACGACCCCACCGACGAACCGAGGCTGCCATGACCGCGTTCGGCTACTTCCTGTCCTGCGAGGAGTTCACCCCCGGCCAGCTGGTCGAGCAGGCCCGGCTCGCGGAGCGGGCCGGTTTCACCCGGCTGGCGATCTCCGACCACTTCCACCCGTGGAACGACGCCCAGGGCTGCAGCCCCTTCGTGTGGGGCGTGATCGGCGCGCTGTCGCAGGTCACCCGGCTGCCGGTGACCACGCTGGTCACCTGTCCGACGGTCCGGCTCCACCCGGCCGTGACGGCACAGGCGGCGGCGACGGCGGACGTCCAGCTGGCCGGTGGCCTGCGGCTCGGGGTGGGTACCGGCGAGGCGCTCAACGAGCACGTGCTGGGCGACCGGTGGCCGCCGTTCGAACTCCGGGCGGAGATGCTGGAGGAGGCCGTCGCGGTGATGCGCGAGCTGTTCACCGGCGGGCTGGTCTCCCACCACGGCGTCTACTACACGGTCGAGAACGCCCGGCTCTACACGCCGCCGAAGGAGGGCCGGCTGCCGGTGTACGTCTCGGCGTTCGGCCCGAAGGCGGCCGAGGCGGCGGCGGAGTTCGCCGACGGACTGGTCACCATGACGCCGGACACCGAACTGATCGCGCGCTACCGGGCGGCCGGCGGCACCGGTCCGCTGCTGGGCGGAGTGAAGGTGTGCTGGTCGGAGGACCGGGCGCGGGCGGTGAAGACCGCGCACCGGTTGTGGCCGAGCGAGCTGCTGCCCGGCGAGCTGGCCCAGGTGCTGCCCACGCCCCGGCACTTCGAGCAGGCGACCGAGCTGGTCACCGAGGAGATGGTGGCCCGGGCGGTGACCTGCGGCGACGATCCGCGGGAGCACGCCGACCGGCTGCGCGGCTACGTCGAGGCCGGCTTCGACGAGGTGTACGTGGGCCAGATCGGCCAGGAGCAGGAAGGTTTCTTCGCGTTCTGGCGCGAGCAGCTCCTGCCGCGGCTGGAGTGAGCCGCCGGGGCCGTGGCGGACCGGGCGGCCGTGGTGAGGCGAGGAGCCGGGGTGAGGCGAGGGCCGTGGTGAGGCGAGGAGCCGTGGTGAGGCGAGGAGCCGTGGTGAGGCGAGGGCCGTGGTGAAGCGCTTCCCGCCGTTCGGCCTGCGCGAGTACGCCCTCCTCGCCGACGGCGAACGCGGCGCGCTGGTCGGCCCGTTCGGCGAGATCGCCTGGCTCTGCGCACCCCGCTGGGACTCGGAGCCGGTGTTCGCCGGCCTGATCGGCGGCACCGGGGTGTACGCGGTGACGCCCGCCGGCCGGTTCGTCCCGGGCGGCTACTACGAGGACGGCGGGCTGATCCGACGCGGCCGCTGGGTCACCGAGGACGGCGTGGTGGAGTGCCGGGAGGCGCTGGCGCTGCCCGCCGACCCGCACCGGCTGGTGCTGCTGCGCCGGCTCAGCGCCGACTACGGGCCGGCCCGGCTGCGGCTGCGGCTGGAGCCGGGGACCGGCTTCGGGCCGGGCCGCCCCGCCGACCCGTGCCGGACGGAGGGCGGCTGGACGGTCCGCTCGGGACGGCTGCGGCTGCGCTGGTCCGGCGCCGGCGCCGCGGCCGCCCGGCCGGGGCCGGGTGGGCGGCTGACGGCGGAGGCCGTGCTCGGCCCGGGTGAGCGGCTCGACCTGGTGCTGGAGGTGTCCGACCGCCGCCTCGCCGGGCCGCCGCCCGAGCCGGAGCGCTGCTGGCGGGCCACCGAGCGCGCCTGGCGGGACGCCGTGCCGGCGCTCGACGACACCCTCGACCGGCGGGACGCCCGGTTCTCCTACGCGGTGCTGTGGGGGCTCACCTCCCCGGGCAGCGGCGGCATGGTCGCCGCCGCGACCACCAGCCTGCCCGAGCGGGCCGAGGCCGGCCGCAACTACGACTACCGCTACGTCTGGATCCGCGACCAGTGCCTCGCCGGGCAGGCCGTGGCGGCCTGCGGGCCGTACCGGCTCCTGGACGACGCGGTGCGGTTCACCGCCGCCCGGCTCGACGAGGACGGTCCGCGGCTCGCCCCGGCGTACACGGTGACCGGCGGGCGGGTGCCCGACCAGCACGCCGTCGACCTGCCCGGCTACCCGGGCGGCCACGACCAGGTCGGCAACCGCGTCACCCGGCAGTTCCAACTCGACGTGTTCGGCGAGGCGTTGCTGCTCTTCGCGGCGGCCGCCCGGCGCGACCGGCTGGACCCGCGGGCCCGGGGCGCGGTCCGGACCGCCGTCGACGCGGTGGCCCGCAGGTGGCGCGAACCGGACTCCGGCATCTGGGAGTTGGACGAACGGGCGTGGACGCACAGCCGGCTGATCTGCGCCGCCGGCCTGCGCGCGATCGCCCGCCCGGACGCGGCCGGGCCGGCCGGCGTGCCGGACGGGCTCGCCGCGTCCTTGGCCGGCCTGGCGGACCGACTGCTCGCCCACACCGCCCGGCACGCGCTGCACCCGTCGGGCCGCTGGCAGCGCTCCCCCGCCGACCCGGCGCCCGACGTGGCACTGCTGCTGCCGCCGTTGCGCGGCACCCCGGCGCCGGACGACCCGCGCACGGTGGCCACGCTGCGCGCCTGCCGCGAGGAACTGACGGACGGTCACCACGTCTACCGGTTCCGGCACGACGAGCGCCCGCCGGCCGAGGCCGAGGGGGCGTTCGTGCTCTGCGGCTTCCTGATGGCGCTCGCCGAGCGGCAGCAGGGCGACGCCGTCGAGGCGGCCCGCTGGTTCGAGGCCACCCGCGGGCTCTGCGGCTCCGCGGGGCTGTTCTCCGAGGAGTACGACATCGCCCAGCGCCAGCAGCGGGGCAACCTCCCGCAGGCCTTCGTGCACGCCATGATGCTGGAGTGCGGCGCCCGCCTCGCCAGGCCGGAGCGGCCCTGGGGCGTCTGAGGGTTCACGCGGTGCGGTAGGCGGCGGCGCGGGCGGGGTTCAGGCGCAGGCCGTGGCCGGGGGCGCCGTCCGCGCCGGGGGTGACGGTGCCGCCGGCGGGGTCGAGGGTGCCGTCGAAGAGCAGCCGCTCGATCCGGACGTGGTCGTGGAACCACTCCAGGTGGCGGCAGTTGGGGACGGCGGTGGCCGCGTGGGCGTGCAGGTGCGGGGCGCAGTGGGCGGAGACGTCGAGGCCGTGCGCCTCGGCGAGGGCGGCGGCGCGCAGCCAGCCGGTGAGGCCGCCGCAGCGGGTGGCGTCGGCCTGGAGGCAGTCGACGACGGCCGTCATCCGCGCGAAGTACGGGAGGTCGTAGCCGTACTCCCCCGCGGTGACGTCGGGGAGGACGGCGTCGCGGACGGCCCGCAGGCCGGCGAGGTCGTCGGAGGAGACGGGCTCCTCGAACCAGGTGACCCCCTCCCCGGCCAGCGCGGCCCCGATCCGGACGGCCTGTTTGCGCCGGTAACCGCCGTTGGCGTCGGTGTACAGCTCCACCCGGTCGCCGATCGCGGCGCGGGCGGCGCGGACCCGCTTGAGGTCGCGGTGCTCGCGGGTGCCCCGGGACTCCCCGATCTTGATCTTGACGCGGGGGATGCCCTGCTCCTCCGTCCAGGAGCGCAGTTGGCGTTCCGTACGCCCGGCGGAGTAGGTGGTGAACCCGCCGCTGCCGTACACCGGGACCGGCCGGGGCGCTCCGCCGAGCAGCCGGGCCAACGGCAGTGCGAGCAGGTGACCGCGGAGGTCCCAGAGCGCGAGGTCGACGGCCGAGATCGCGCCGGCCACCAGGCCGGGCCGGCCGGTGTTGCGCACGGCGCGGTTCATCGCCTCGTTCGCGCCGGCGGTGTCGTGGGCGTCGCGGCCGGTGACGAGGCCGGCCAGCTCGCCGGTGATCACGCCGGCGGTGGCGGGTGCGCCGTACGTCCAGCCGATGCCGAGGTGCCCCGCACCGACGGCCTCGGCGAGGACCAGGGTGGTGTGGTCCCACGCGAGGGTGCCGTCCGCCTCGGGGGTCTCGGTGGGGACGGTGTAGACGCGGACACCGATCCGCTCGACGGCGGTCACGGCGTCACTCCGGTCCGGCCGGCGCTCGCAGGCCGGAGCGCTGGCCGGCCGCGAGCAGACCGGCGGCCCGGTCGACCAGGGCCATGATGGTGAGCGCCGGGTTGGCGCTGCCCTGGGTGGGGAGCACGCTGCCGTCGGTGATCAGCAGGTTCGGCACGGCGAAGGTGCGCAGCCGGTGGTCCACCACGCCGCTCCGGCGGTCGGCGGCCATCCGGCAGCCGCCGACCAGGTGGGCGTAGCGGTCGATGGTGATCGTCTCCGAGGCGCCGGCCGCGCGCAGGATCGATTCCATCACCTCGCGGGCGGCCCGGATCAGCAGCCGGTCGTTCTCGCACTGGGAGAAGGCGAACTCGGCGACGGGCAGCCCGCGCCGGTCGGTCTCCTCGGCGAGGGTGACCCGGTTGTCCGCCTGCGGCAGCAGTTCGGCCATCGCGCCGAGGGTGGCCCAGTGCACGTAGTCGCCGAGGTAGGCGCGCAGGTCGGCGCCCCAGTGGCCCTGGGCGACGACGTGCTCGGCCCAGGTGATGGGCAGCGGGGAGATGTTCTGGATGGTGAATCCGCGCTGGTACGGGCGGTCGGGGCCGGTCTCGTAGTACTGCTCGGTGGAGACCTCGGGCGGCGGGGCCTTGTAGGCGCGGATCTCCTCCTCGAAGCGGCCGGAGGTCTGGGGTGCGCCCTGCACCATGACGTACCGTCCGACCAGGTCGTGGTCGTTGCACAGCCCCTGCGGGAACCGGGGGCAGGCGGAGTTGAGCAGCAGGCGCGGGGTCTCGATGGCGTACCCGGCGACGGCGACCGTGCGGGCCCGCTGGAGGTGTTCGCGGCCGTGGTGGAAGTAGCGGACGCCGCGGGCCAGCCCGTCCGGGCCGAGTTCGACGGCGGCGGCCATGCAGTCGGCGCGGATCTCGGCGCCGTGCGCGAGCGCGTCGGGGACGTGGGTGATCAGCGGGGAGGCCTTGGCGTTGACCTTGCAGCCCTGGAGGCAGAAGCCGCGGTAGACGCAGTGCGGGCGGCGGCCGAAGCGGCCGTTGGTGATGGCGACCGGACCGACCCGGGCCTGGATGCCGAGGGCGGCGGCGCCGCGCAGGAAGATCTCCCCGTTGCCGCCGACCGGGTGCGGCGGGTGCGGGTAGGGGTGCGGTTCGCCCCAGGGCCAGTACTGGCCGGCCACCGGGAGCTCGTACTCCAGGCGGCGGTAGGAGTCGCGCAGGTCGGCGTAGTCGATCGGCCAGTCCGCGCCGACGCCGTCCAGGGTGCGGGTGCGGAAGTCGGAGGGGTGGAAGCGCGGCGCGTAGCCGGCGAAGTGCACCATCGAACCGCCCACGCCGCGGCCGGAGTTGTTGGAGCCGAGCGGGACGGGGTCGGTGCCGGAGATGACGCGCGGCTCGGTCCAGTACAGGTGGTGGGAGGCGGCCTCGTCGCTGACCCAGTCGGTGAGCGGGTCCCAGAACGGGCCGGCCTCCAGCACGACGACGCTCCAGCCGCGGCGGGCCATCCGCTGGGCGAGGGTGGCGCCGCCGGCGCCGCAGCCGACGATCAGCAGGTCGACCTCGTCGGCGTCCGCGAAGCGCCGCATGTCGCGCCGCAGGGCGTGGTCGAAGCCGTGGCCGTCGCGCGGCAGCAGCCAGGCGGAGGCGTTGTCGCGGCGGGCCTCGCGTTCGGCGGCGGCGTTGGCCCGTACGGTCTCGGCGGCGGCGCGCAGCCGGGAGTGCCGGCCGGGGTCGGTGGCGGGCGGGACGAGGCCGGGCGGCTGGTGGTCGGGCGGCCTCGGCGGGTGCGGGTGGGCGTCGGCGACCTCCCAGGGTTCGCGCAGGCCGACGCCGAGGCGCAGGTAGCCGCGCGGGTGGGCGGGGCCGCCGAAGCCGATCTCGTTCCAGGCGGCGGGGTGGGCGTAGTAGGCGGTGCAGGCGTAGCGCGTCCACAGGCTCCACACATGCTGGGCGGGCAGGCCGTGCCAGCGTTCGCCGTGCAGCTCCCGGACGCGGCCGACCAGTGCCCGCTGCTGGACTTCGGTGAGCGCGGCGAAGGGGCCGTCGGCGTCCTCGTCCAGGGCGCGCAGGGTGCGCCGCCAGGCCTCGTCGTCCTGCGGCATGTCGGCGTAGCGCCAGCCGTCGGTCCGCAGCCCGGCCAGCCGGGTGTCGATCATCGACAGCAGCGGGACGCCGGGGCGGTCGAGCAGCAGGTCCAGCAGCGCCCGGGCGGTGGCCTCCTCCGCCGGGGTGAAGAAGCGCAGCGGTGGCGGCGGGCCGGTGCGGGCGAACACCACGGCGGAGGTCGCCGGGTCCCAGTGGCGGGCCTGGCCGAGCACGTCGTACCCGGGGAAGCGGCCCGGGGGCCTGCCGCCGTCCCCGTGCCTGCCGCCGTCCTCGGGCCTCGCCGTCCCGTCAGGCATCGCGGGACTCCCGGCGCAGTACGGCGGCGAGCAGTCCCATTCCTCCGACCAGGCTCATCAGCAGTGGTGCGAACAGCGGTGGCCCCATCTCGACGTTGTAGCGGGCCATCGACCAGCCGCCGGGCTTCTCGGCGATGCCGCGCACGTGCAGGTAGGTGCCCTGGAGGCCGTTGGCGGTGATGGCGGCGGAGGCGAGCGGCAGCAGCGTCCGGGCGGCCCGGGGGCTGAGCGCGCCGGCGACCCCGGCGGCGGCCCCGGCCGGGCCGAGCCAGACCGGCCACCACATCACCCGGTTCCCGAAGCCGGCCCGGTCGTGCTCCAGGTAGATCTCGGCGGCGGTGATCACCGAGCCGGCCGCGGTGGCGAGGGCCAGCGAGCGCTGGAACCGCCCGGTGCGGACGTTGCGCAGCGCGAGCTCAATGGTGCGCATGCCGGCCTCCGAAGGAGGGCAGCAGCTCCTGCAGCTTGGCGCGGAAGCCCTGGCGGACCATCGCGGCGCGGTCGTCGTCCCCGCGCAGCACGGACGCGGCGGCGGCCTGGATCTGGTCCCAGCTCGCGTGCGGCGGGATCGGCGGCACCGCCGGGTCGGTGCGCAGCTCCAGCAGGTAGGGCCGGTCGGAGGTGAGCGCCCGCTGCCAGCCGGCGGACACGTCGCCGGGTTCGTCGGCCCGCTCGGCGCCGAGGCCGAGCGTCCGGGCGAAGCCCGCGTAGTCGACGTCGGGGAGCTCCTGCGAGGGCAGGAAGCTGGGTGCGCCCTGCATGGCCCGCATCTCCCAGGTGACCTGGTTGAGGTCGCGGTTGTTGAGCACGGCCACGACGAGCCGCGGGTCCTGCCACTCGCGCCAGTACTTGGCGACGGTGATCAGCTCGGCGAGCCCGTTCATCTGCATCGCGCCGTCGCCGACGAGGGCGATCGCGGGCCGGTCCGGGTGGGCGAACTTGGCGCCGATCGCGTACGGCACGCCGGGGCCCATGGTGGCCAGGGTGCCGGAGAGCGAGCCGCGCATCCCGTCGCGGAAGCGCAGGTGGCGGGCGTACCAGTTGGCGGCCGAGCCGGAGTCGGCGGCGACCATGGCGTTGTCGGGCAGCAGCTCGTCGAGGGCGTGGACGGCGTGCTCCGGGTTGATCGGGTCGGCCTCGACGGCGGCCCGCCGTTCCATCACCTCCCACCAGCGCTCGGTGTTGTCGCAGATCGTGCGCTGCCAGTCGCGGTCCTCCTTGCGGATCAGCAGCGGCAGCAGCGCGTCGAGCGTCCGGGCGGCGTCGCCGACCAGGTTGACCTCGTACGGGTAGCGCAGTCCGACCATGAACGGGTCCAGGTCGATCTGCACGCCGCGGGCCTGTCCGAACTCGGGGAGGAACTGGGTGTAGGGGAAGCTGGAGCCGACGGTGAGCAGCGTGTCGCAGTCACGCATCAGTTCGTACGAGGGGCGGGTGCCGAGCAGGCCGATCGAGCCGGTGACGTAGGGCAGCGTGTCGGGCAGCGCGTCCTTGCCGAGCAGGGCCTTGGCGACGCCGGCACCGAGCAGTTCGGCGGTCTGCTGGACCTGCCGGCGGGCGCCGCGGGCGCCCTGGCCGACCAGCATGGCGACCCGCCGGCCCGCGTTGAGCACCTCGGCCGCGCGGCGCAGCTCGCCCTCCTCGGGGAGGACGGACCAGCGGGGCGTGCCGAGGCTGGAGGGCACCATCTTGAAGGCGTGTCCCGGCGGGCTGTAGTCGAGCTCCTGGACGTCGGCGGGCACGATCACGGCGGTCACGGTGCGGCGGGCGGCGGCGGTGCGCATCGCCCGGTCGAGCACGTTGGGCAGCTGCTCGGGCACGGTGACCATCTGGCAGTACTCGGCGGCGACGTCCTTGAACAGGCTGAGCAGGTCCACCTCCTGCTGGTAGGACCCGCCCATCGCGCTGCGGTCGGTCTGCCCGACCAGCGCGACCACCGGTACGTGGTCGAGCTTGGCGTCGTAGAGGCCGTTGAGCAGGTGGACGGCGCCGGGGCCCGAGGTGGCCGCGCACACCCCGGTCCGACCGGAGAACTTGGCGTAGCCGACGGCCTCGAAGGCGGCCATCTCCTCGTGCCTGGCCTGGACGAAGACCGGCTGGTTGTCGGCCCGGCCCCAGGCGGACAGCAGTCCGTTGATGCCGTCACCGGGGTAGCCGAAGACGTACGCGACGTCCCAGGCGCGCAGCCGTTCCAGGATGTGGTCGGAAACCTTCGGGGACACGACGCTCCTCCTTCATGCCGACGGCCCCCCGCAGCGCGGTTGTCCGCTGCGGGGGGCCGGAAACGTCCGGCGGGAGGGGAATTCAGCCGGATTCCGGCGGCCGGTCAGCCGGGTTCCGGCGGCTCGTCGGTCCAGCCGGGGGCGTCGTGGTCCTCCAGCTGCTCGCGCAGCCGGGTGAGGGTGGCGGTGAGCAGCCGGGAGACGTGCATCTGGGAGACGCCGATGCGGTCGGCGATCTCGGACTGGGTCCAGCC